>QIIH01000131.1 GCA_003229235.1 Flavobacteriales bacterium
GAGGTGAAGCTGGAGATAACGTTGGTATCCTATTAAGAGGTATCGAGAAAGCTGATATCAAAAGAGGTATGGTTATCTGTAAAACGGGATCTGTAACTCCTCACGCTAAATTTAAGGCAGAGGTTTACGTACTTAAAAAAGAAGAAGGTGGACGTCATACTCCATTTCATAACAACTATCGTCCACAGTTCTACGTTCGTACAACTGACGTAACAGGAAACATTAACCTTCCTAGTGGTGTTGAAATGGTAATGCCAGGTGATAACCTTACTATTACTGTAGATCTTATTCAACCAATTGCGTTGAGTGTTGGTCTTCGTTTTGCGATCCGTGAGGGTGGTAGAACAGTTGGTGCAGGTCAGGTTACTGAGATCCTAGACTAACTAGTTAGCTAAAAAAGATGAGTCAAAGGTGTCCCGAATATTTCGGAACACCTTGACTTTTATCTACGGGTTTAGCTCAGTTGGTAGAGCACTGGTCTCCAAAACCAGGTGTCGTGAGTTCGAGTCTCTCAACCCGTGCTGATTAACAAAGGAGTGTTGCTTGTAAAGGCAATTGAAAATCCTAAAAAGCATTGAGAGGAGACACTTAAGGCTGTTAAAAAAAAATAAAGAGAATGGTAAACTATATTAAAGAGTCATACAACGAGCTACGTAATCACGTAACCTGGACCGATTGGTCGGAGGCTCAGCGTCTTACTGTTATTGTTGCTGTATTCTCAATTATCCTTGCTTTAGCAGTATGGGGTGTTGATACCGTTTTTTCGGGAGTTATAGAGCAATATTTTAATTGGATTAAAGGAGCCTAGCTAAATGAGTGAGACAAAAAATACTAAGAAGTGGTATGTTGTTCGCTCAGTTAGCGGACAGGAAAACAAGATTAAGGCCTACATCGAGTCTGAAGTAGTTCGCTTAAACCTAGAAGATTATATCGAACAGGTATTGGTTCCTACCGAAAAGGTTATACAAATTCGTAACGGGAAAAAGGTTCAAAAGGAACGCGTGTATTTTCCAGGATATATCATGGTTAATGCAAATATCTCTGGTGAAATTCCACATATTATTAAATCAATTAACGGTGTTATTGGCTTCTTAGGGGAGACCAAAGGAGGAGATCCAGTGCCGTTACGTCAGGCAGAAGTAAACAGATTGTTAGGTAAGGTAGACGAATTGTCTTTGGAAGACGATAACCTAAACATTCCATTTATGATTGGTGAGACGATAAAAGTTATCGATGGTCCTTTTAATGGATTCAACGGTACTGTAGAAAAAATAAATGAAGAAAAGCGTAAGCTAGAAGTAATGGTGAAGATCTTTGGTAGAAAGACTCCTCTAGAACTTAGCTATATGCAAGTAGAAAAAGTTTAAAAAACTGTTGCGCAAATAGACAGGATTGCAACTCTAGCTTCCACAAGAGTAGCGTCCAATTAAATTGTAAAAAATGGCAAAAGAAGTAGATAAAGTCGTAAAGTTACAGGTTCGCGGTGGTGCTGCAAATCCATCACCTCCAGTAGGACCCGCTTTAGGTGCCGCAGGTGTGAATATTATGGAGTTCTGTAAGCAATTCAACGGAAGAACTCAGGATAAACAAGGAAAAGTATTACCAGTCGCGATTACGGTTTATAAGGACAAATCATTTGATTTTGTAATTAAGACCCCTCCTGCTGCAGTACAGATTCTTGAAGCCGCCAAGACCAAAAAAGGTTCTGGTGAGCCGCATGTGCGAAAAGTAGCCACTATCTCTTGGGATCAGGTGAGAGCCATTGCAGAAGACAAAATGCCGGATTTAAACGCATTTACTGTCGAGTCGGCCATGAAAATGGTTGCCGGAACTGCAAGATCTATGGGAGTTAAAATTAAAGGAAGTGCTCCTTTTTAATTTTTTTAAAGAAACAGGAAAATGGCAAAATTGACCAAAAAGCAAAAGGAGGCAACTTCAAAGATCGAAGCTAGTAAAGCTTACTCTTTAGAAGAAGCTTCTGTTTTAATTAAAGAAATCACAACCGTAAATTTTGACGCCTCTGTAGATTTAGCTGTTCGTTTGAATGTAGACCCACGTAAAGCAAACCAAATGGTTCGCGGAGTGGTGACACTTCCTCACGGTACAGGTAAAGATGTAAAAGTGTTAGCCTTGGTAACTCCTGATAAGGAAGCCGAAGCAACAGCAGCAGGTGCAGATTACGTAGGATTAGACGAGTACCTCGAAAAAATTAAAGGAGGTTGGACAGATGTTGACGTCATTGTAACGATGCCAAGTGTAATGGGAAAATTAGGCCCCTTAGGTCGAGTATTAGGACCTCGTGGATTAATGCCTAACCCAAAAACTGGTACCGTAACTATGGACGTTGCTAAAGCTGTTTCTGATGTAAAAGCTGGTAAAATCGACTTTAAAGTTGAAAAGACTGGTATTATACATGCAGCAATTGGAAAGTCATCATTTGATGCTGATAAAATTGCCGGGAACGCAAGAGAATTATTAACCACATTGGTAAAATTGAAGCCTCAGACTTCTAAAGGTATTTACATAAAAAGTATCTATATGTCAAGTACGATGAGTCCGAGTTTGAATATTGACGCCAAGCGTTTTACTGAGCAGTAAATAATAGAAATTATGACAAGAGAAGAAAAATCACAAGTTATAAAAGACTTAACTGCGCAGTTAGCCGACAATTCGATCGTTTATTTGGCCGATATTTCGGGACTTGACGCAAGAGCAACCTCTAATTTACGTCGTGCTTGCTTTAAAGCAGGTGTAAAGTTAGCAGTGGTTAAAAACACCTTGCTCGAGAAGGCAATGGAGAGCAGTGAAAAAGATTTTGGTGAACTTAAAGATGTCCTTAAGGGGAATACTTCTTTAATGTTATCAGAAACTGGAAATGCTCCCGCCAAAGTAATTAAGGAGTTTCGTAAAAAATCGGAGCGCCCAATACTTAAAGGTGCTTTTATCGAGGAGGCTATCTATGTTGGAGACGATCAATTAGACGCTCTAGTAGATATCAAATCAAAAGAAGAACTTATTGGAGAAATCATCGGCTTATTACAATCGCCTGCAAAGAATGTTATCTCTGCCCTTAAATCGGGTGGAAACACACTTTCTGGTATTGTAAAAACTTTGTCGGAGAGAGAAGCATAAGTTTAAAAAATAATTACAAACGATTACAATTATATTAAAACGATAGAAAAATGGCAGATTTAAAAGATTTCGCAGAACAATTAGTTAACCTTACAGTAAAAGAAGTTAACGAATTAGCTACCATCTTAAAAGATGAGTACGGTATTGAGCCTGCTGCTGCAGCTGTAGCTGTTGCTGGTGGTAGTGGTGGTGGTGACGCTGCTGAAGAAGAAAAAACTGAATTCGACGTGATGCTTACGGCTGCAGGTGGTTCTAAATTGGCAGTTGTAAAACTTGTTAAGGAGCTAACAGGATTAGGTCTTAAAGAATCTAAAGGTTTAGTTGATAGTGCTCCTTCTGCAATTAAAGAAGGTGTATCTAAAGACGAAGCTGAAGCTTTAAAAGCTCAGTTAGAAGAAGCTGGCGCCGAGGTTGAACTTAAGTAAGTTTAGCTGGTAGCCAATCCAAAGGTTTAGGTCTTCTGTCAAAGCACAGAATGACCTAAACCATTTTGCGTATATAATGGTTAAACCTGTTAGTGTACGCCTTATTGATTTTATTTAAATTAAAATTCCGTCCGTAGATGTCCGCAACGCAAACTCAAAGATTGAATTTCTCTTCAGTTCAAAACAAACCTGATTATCCAGATTTCCTGGACATTCAGGTAAAATCGTTTCAGGACTTTTTCCAATTGGAAACAAAGTCTGAAGAAAGAGGAAACGAAGGTCTTTATAACACCTTCTTAGAGAATTTTCCAATTACAGATACTCGTAATCAATTTGTACTAGAATTTTTGGACTACTTTGTAGATCCACCACGTTACTCAATTCTAGAATGTATTGAAAGAGGTCTTACCTATAGCGTGCCTTTAAAAGCGCGATTAAAACTGTATTGTACCGACCCTGAACACGAAGATTTCGAAACTATCGTGCAAGATGTTTATTTGGGAACTATCCCTTATATGACACCATCAGGAACTTTTTGTATAAATGGAGCAGAACGTGTTGTAGTTTCACAATTGCACCGATCTCCTGGGGTGTTCTTTGGACAATCCTTTCATGCGAATGGAACTAAATTATATTCGGCACGTGTAATTCCTTTTAAAGGATCATGGATCGAGTTTGCGACAGATATCAACAGCGTAATGTATGCTTATATCGATCGTAAAAAGAAGTTACCTGTTACTACGCTCTTTAGAGCAATTGGTTTCGAAAGAGATAAAGATATCTTAGAGATCTTTGACTTGGCCGAAGAAATTAAAGCCACAAAGACAGGACTTAAAAAATACATGGGTCGTAAACTTGCTGCCCGTGTTCTTAAAACTTGGCACGAAGATTTCGTAGACGAAGATACAGGTGAAGTTGTGTCTATTGAGCGTAACGAGATTGTGCTTGATCGCGATACAATTCTTGAAAAAGAGCATGTAGAGCAGATCATGGAGTCTGGATCTAAAACGATCTTGCTTCATAAAAAAGATAACCTTCTGGCAGATTACGCCATTATTCATAACACCTTACAAAAGGATCCAACTAACTCAGAGAAAGAGGCTGTAGAGCATATTTACCGCCAACTTCGTAATGCCGAGCCGCCCGATGAGGAGACTGCTCGTGGTATTATTAACAAGTTGTTTTTCTCAGACCAACGTTACAATCTTGGAGAAGTAGGGCGTTATAGAATGAACAAAAAATTGGGTCTTGATATCGAGATGGACAAGCAAGTGCTTACCAAAGAAGATATCATTACTATTGTTAAATACCTAATCGAACTTATCAACTCAAAAGCAGAGATCGATGATATTGATCACTTATCAAACCGTCGTGTACGTACAGTAGGTGAGCAGTTGTCTTCTCAATTTGGAGTAGGTTTAGCGCGTATGGCTCGTACTATTCGTGAACGAATGAATGTTCGTGATAACGAGGTATTTACACCTATCGATTTGATTAACGCCAAGACGCTTTCGTCTGTTATCAATTCGTTTTTTGGAACTAACCAGTTGTCTCAGTTTATGGATCAAACCAATCCGCTAGCAGAGATTACACATAAGCGTCGTTTATCGGCCCTAGGACCTGGAGGACTCTCTCGAGAGCGTGCAGGATTTGAGGTTCGTGATGTTCACTATACACACTACGGAAGACTTTGCCCTATTGAAACTCCTGAAGGACCGAACATTGGACTTATTTCTTCGTTAAGTGTATACGCCAAAGTAAACAATTTAGGATTTATTGAAACTCCTTATCGTAAAGTAGAGAATGGTAAAGTTGATTTAAAATCGACTCCTATATATCTATCTGCCGAAGAGGAAGAAGAAAAACTAATCGCACAGGCTAACATCCCTCTTACGAAGGATGGTCAGATTGATAGCGATCGTGTTATTGCACGTATGGAAGGTGACTTCCCTGTAGTAGATCCGAAAGATGTACATTATACAGATGTTGCACCAAACCAGATTTCTTCAATCTCGGCTTCATTAATTCCATTTTTGGAACATGATGATGCCAACCGTGCTTTGATGGGGTCTAACATGATGCGTCAGGCTGTACCATTATTAATTGCCGACTCTCCGATTGTTGGTACTGGATTAGAGCGCCAAGTGGCTACTGATTCTCGTGTACTTATTAATTCAGAGGGAGATGGAGTAGTTGAGTATGTAGATTCTCGTGAGATTACCATTAAATACGATCGCTCTGACGAAGAGCGTTTAGTGAGTTTTGATGGAGACTCTAAAACATACAAACTAGTTAAGTTTAGAAAAACAAACCAGAGTACTAGCATTAATTTGAAACCCATCGTGCGTCGTGGAGATCGCGTAAAGAAAGGACAAGTTTTGTGTCAGGGATATGCTACCGAAGCCGGCGAATTGGCCTTGGGTAGAAACATGAAAGTTGCCTTTATGCCTTGGAAAGGGTATAATTTCGAGGATGCGATTGTGATTTCTGAGAGAGTTGTTCGTGAAGATATCTTTACGTCGATTCATATAGATGAGTACTCTTTAGAGGTTAGAGATACTAAGTTGGGTAACGAAGAATTAACCAGCGATATTCCAAATGTTTCAGAAGAGGCTACTAAAGACTTAGATGAACATGGAATGATTCGTGTGGGTGCCGAAGTTAAACCAGGCGATATTCTTATTGGTAAGATTACTCCTAAAGGAGAATCGGACCCAACCCCAGAAGAAAAATTACTTAGAGCCATTTTTGGTGATAAAGCAGGTGATGTAAAAGATGCATCGCTAAAAGCTTCTCCATCATTGCAAGGTGTTGTAATTGATAAAAAACTATTTGCTAGAGCCATCAAAGACAAGCGCAAACGTGTTAAAGATAAAGAGGATATTAGCGAATTAGAAATTATATACGAAGCTAAATTCTTAGGTTTAAAAGAGTTATTAGTAGAGAAGTTGTTCGAAATTGTTGGCGGAAAAACTGCACAAGGAGTAATGAACGACTTAGGCGAAGAAGTGTTCCCTAAGGGTAAGAAATTTACCTTAAAGATGCTTAGTGGTGTTGACGACTATACGCACCTTACACAAGGAGTTTGGACTACCGATAAAGCTACCAACAAACAAGTAGCCGAGTTGATGCACAACTATAAAATTAAAGAAAACGACTTACAAGGTAACTTGCGTCGTGAGAAGTTTACCATCTCTGTTGGTGACGAACTTCCTGCTGGAATTTTAAAGTTAGCCAAAGTTTATGTCGCCAAAAAGCGTAAGCTTAAAGTGGGTGATAAAATGGCGGGACGTCACGGTAATAAAGGTATTGTAGCTCGTATTGTAAGAGAAGAAGACATGCCGTTCTTAGAAGACGGAACACCAGTAGATATTGTATTGAATCCACTAGGGGTACCTTCTCGTATGAACATTGGACAGATTTATGAAACTGTTCTTGGATGGGCAGGTCAGAAGTTAGGTCGCAAATATGCTACACCAATTTTTGATGGGGCTACTTTAGATCAGATTAACGAATTGACAGACGAAGCTGGAATACCAAGATTTGGACATACGTATTTGTATGACGGTGGAACCGGACAACGTTTTGATCAAGCTGCAACTGTCGGAATTATCTATATGCTTAAACTTGGGCATATGGTAGACGACAAAATGCAC
This sequence comes from Flavobacteriales bacterium, assembly GCA_003229235.1. Classification (GTDB taxonomy): domain Bacteria; phylum Bacteroidota; class Bacteroidia; order Flavobacteriales; family Flavobacteriaceae; genus Gilvibacter. The sequence goes on from QIIH01000131.1 coordinate 7,214, forward strand.
GCACGTTCTATAGGACCTTATTCTCTTATTACTCAACAACCGTTGGGTGGTAAGGCACAATTTGGAGGTCAGCGATTTGGAGAGATGGAAGTTTGGGCACTTGAGGCGTATGGCGCATCAAGTACACTTCGCGAAATCTTGACAGTTAAATCGGATGATGTAATTGGTCGTGCAAAAACATACGAAGCCATTGTAAAAGGGGAGAGTATGCCAGAACCCGGATTGCCGGAATCCTTTAACGTGCTAATGCACGAATTGAAAGGTCTAGGATTAGACATTCGATTAGAGGAATAATAGCTCTCTGCTTAAGCAGAGATCTCTTAGTTTGTTAATGAGGCGATTAGCCTCAACACATTAAAAAGATTATATATAGCATTATGGCAAGAAATAAAGATAACAACGCGGTAAAGAGATTTAATAAAATTTCTATTGGTTTGGCTTCTCCCGAATCTATCTTGGCTGAGTCAAGAGGTGAGGTATTAAAGCCAGAAACCATTAATTACCGTACGCACAAGCCAGAGAGAGACGGTTTGTTCTGTGAGCGTATTTTTGGACCTGTTAAGGATTACGAATGTGCTTGTGGAAAATATAAGCGTATTCGTTATAAAGGAATTGTTTGTGACCGTTGTGGGGTCGAGGTAACCGAGAAGAAGGTACGTCGTGATCGCGTTGGGCACATCAACCTTGTAGTACCTGTAGCACATATTTGGTACTTTAGAAGCTTACCTAATAAAATAGGTTATTTGTTAGGCTTACCTTCTAAAAAATTAGATATGATTATTTACTACGAAAGATACGTAGTAATTCAACCAGGTATTGCTAAAAATGAAGAAGGAGAACCATTGCAAAAGATGGACTTCTTAACAGAAGAAGAATATTTAAACATTTTAGATTCTGTTCCGCAGGAGAATTTATATTTAGAGGATTCAGATCCTAATAAGTTTATCGCAAAAATGGGCGCTGAGTGTTTGATCGAACTTTTGCAGAGAATTGATTTGGACCAGCTTTCCTTTGACCTACGTCACAAGGCCAATAACGAAACTTCTAAGCAACGTAAAACAGAGGCATTAAAAAGACTTCAAGTTGTAGAAGCACTTCGTGAAGCGAACAAAAATCGCGAGAATAAGCCAGAATGGATGATTATGAAGGTGGTACCTATTATTCCACCAGAATTACGCCCGTTGGTACCTCTTGATGGAGGTCGTTTTGCTACGTCTGATTTAAATGACTTATACCGTCGCGTAATCATTCGTAACAATCGTCTTAAGCGTTTGGTAGAGATTAAAGCACCAGAGGTAATCTTACGTAACGAAAAGCGTATGCTACAGGAATCTGTAGATTCGTTGTTCGATAACACTAGAAAATCTTCTGCTGTAAAAACAGATTCTAACAGACCACTTAAATCACTTTCTGATTCACTTAAAGGTAAGCAAGGGCGATTCCGTCAAAACTTACTTGGAAAACGTGTAGATTATTCGGCACGTTCTGTAATTGTTGTTGGACCAGAACTTAAATTATTTGAATGTGGTTTGCCTAAAAATATGGCAGCAGAGCTTTACAAGCCTTTTGTAATTCGTAAGCTTATTGAGCGTGGAATTGTAAAGACAGTAAAGTCGGCCAAAAAGATTATAGATAAAAAAGAGCCAGTAGTTTGGGATATCTTGGAGAACGTTCTTAAAGGACACCCAGTACTTCTAAACCGTGCTCCTACGCTTCACCGCCTGGGAATCCAAGCATTTCAGCCTAAACTTATCGAAGGGAAAGCAATTCAGTTGCATCCTTTAGTTTGTACGGCTTTTAACGCGGATTTTGATGGGGATCAAATGGCAGTTCACTTGCCACTAGGACCAGAAGCAATCTTAGAATCACAATTGTTGATGTTAGCGTCGCACAATATCTTAAATCCAGCAAACGGATCGCCAGTAGCGGTTCCTTCACAGGATATGGTATTGGGTCTGTACTATATGACCAAGTCTCGCTTGTCTACAAAAGATCATCCAATTCAGGGTGAAGGGTTAACCTTCTATTCTGCAGAGGAAGTAATTATTGCATATAACGAAAAACGTGTAGACCTTAACGCAAATATCAAAATTCGCGCAAGGGACTTTAACGACAATGGAGAACTTGTTATGCAAATCATAGAGACTACAGTTGGTCGTGTGATTTTTAACGAAGAAGTACCGGAAGCGGCTGGTTTTATTAACGCAGTACTTACTAAAAAGTCACTTCGTGATATTATAGGTGGGATCTTGAAAGTAACTGATGTGCCAACAACGGCTGCTTTCTTAGATGAGATAAAGACGTTAGGATTTAAGTTTGCCTTCGAAGGAGGATTGTCATTCTCACTTGGGGATATCATTATTCCGAAGGAGAAGCAAGCTATGATCGATGATGCAAATGGGCAAGTTGACGGAATCATCGCCAACTATAACATGGGTCTTATTACCAATAACGAACGATACAATCAGGTAATTGAT
>QIIH01000337.1 GCA_003229235.1 Flavobacteriales bacterium
ATTGTTTTTGTGCTTTCAGATTTTATGACAAACGATTATAAAGACACGCTGCGAATCGTAAGCAGTAAACACGATGTAACAGGTATAAGAGTATATGATCCTAAAGAGGAGCAAATTCCTAATCTAGGAATGGTTCAAATGCAAGATCAAGAAACAGGAACCTCTATACTGGTTAACACAAGCAGCAAGAAGGTGCGTCGTAATTATCACAATTTTTATCAAGATAATGTAGACTATTACGAGCAATCCTTCCTAAAAAGTGGTAGCGGTACCATCTCTTGTCGCGTAGATGAGAGTTATGTGAAAAAGCTTTTGGGATATTTTAAAAGACGTCATTAAAGAGTAAATGCAAAGCAGCAATAGACATATAATTTTTGGCTTTTCAAAAATGGGCGCAATAATCGGGTTCATTTTTGCCTTTGCAATTACCAATCAACTGCATGCACAGGTAACGGCTCAAGTAGATTCGACTAATATTAAAATTGGGCAAGAGATTATCTATTCGATGCAAATCGAGGTGGACACAACTGCGTTTGTAACTTTCCCAGAAGGACAATCATTTTTACCATTAGAGGTAATTGAAAGCTACGATATCGATACCACTTTTGCTCAAGGAAAAAACACCTTGTTAAAGCGATACGGGCTTACTCAATTTGACTCGGGTCGTTATGTAATTCCACAGCAGCGAGTGTTGGTAAACGATAGGGCATTTTTAACCGATTCGTTAGTTATAGAAGTTAACAATGTTGTTGTCGATACTACCAAACAGCAAATGTTTGATATTCGCCCAGGAATAGAAGTGCCAAAGCCACCTAGTAAATATGTCTGGCTTATCGGAATTCTGATTGGAGCACTTGTAGGTGGGGCTGTGGCATATTGGTTTGCAAAACGTAAGAAAGCCAAAGAGGAAGCAAAAAAACCATTACCTCCTTACGAAGAAGCTATTACTGCCTTGCAACAACTAGACGATTCAAAATTACTAACTCAGGACAAATCAAAGGCTTATTATACCGTATTAACAGAAATTGTAAAAAGATATTTAGATCGCGAGGTTGATGCAACTGCATTAGAGAGTACTACAAAAGAACTAATTGAAAGATTACAATTGCACAAAGATGCTGGGCATTTTGATTTTTCAAGAGAAACGATTCAAAAGTTAGATACCATTTTAAAGCGTGCCGACTTAGTTAAGTTTGCGAAAATGACGCAAGAGCTGGGTCAAGCCACCGCCGATCGTAAAGACATAGAATCTATCATTAATACGACCAAAGAAATAATCCCAGAGCCCACAGAAGAAGAGCTACTAGAAACCATCGAATACCAAGCAATGCTGGGGCGTAAACGCCGCCGCCGCCGTGTTACTGTTGGTGCTATGATACTGGTTGGCGCGTTCCTAGTTAGCAGCCTTGTATATGGTATTGCTTATGGTTTTGACGAATTAGGCGATCAAGTTCTTGGCAACGAGATGCGAGATTTAGCAGAAACCGATTGGGTTCTAAGCGAGTATGGCCTGCCTGCTATAATTTTAGAAACGCCTGATGTTTTGGTAAGGACACCGGTCCAATTTGCAGATTCGTTAGCATTCGCGATTAAAAGCATGGACTTCTTTTCGTTTGGCGAGAACAGCAACGAACCACTTCAAATAATGTTGAGCACCACACAGTTCACACAGCCAAAAGAGGCCGATTTAGATGCTGGATTAAACGAGGCACTAGCGAAAATCGAGCAGAACGGGGGAACCAATTTGATTGTTAAGCGCGACGATTTTAAAACTGATAAAGGAATAATAGGGCTTCGTGCGTACGGACAATTTAAACCGGCTAAAGGCGATCGTATAAAGTCTGATTTGGTAAGTTATGAACTCTTATATTTTGCTCAAAATCAAGGGGTTCAGCAGCTCATGATAATTTACGAAGACGATGAGCGTTTTGCATCTCAAATTGTAAAGAGAATTAAAGAATCTGTCGAACTCGAAATAACGAAAAACTGATGTTTAACAATTTTGAATTTGTAAACCCATCATTTTTCTGGTTGCTAATACTGCTTCCAGCAATAGGATTTTGGTATTATTTAAAACAGAATGAGCAAACGGCTTCTTTAAAGATTTCGAACATTCAAGGCTTTACACGTTCTGGTAATTGGTTGGCAAAATTACGCCCGCTACTTTTTGTTATGAGGCTGATTGCACTTGCACTCTTGATTACTGCGATGGCTAGACCTCGTACCTACGACGAAAAAACTAAAACCAAAACTACAAAGGGAATAGATATTGTAATGTCGATAGATGTTTCGGCTAGTATGCTTGCCAAAGATCTAAAACCAAATCGTCTAGAAGCGCTTAAAAAAGTAGCGGCTCAGTTTATTTTGGCGCGTCCAAACGACCGCATCGGTCTGGTAGAATATGCAGGTGAAAGTTATACCAAAACCCCGCTAACAAGCGATAAAGACATTGTTTTGGCTTCACTTAGAAGTATCTCTTATAATACGCTAATAGATGGCGGAACTGCCATTGGAATGGGGCTGGGTACTGCGGTGAACAGACTAAAAGATAGCCGCGCAAAAAGCAAGGTAATTATCTTGCTCACAGATGGGGTAAACAATACAGGATCTGTAGATCCAAAAATAGCGAGTGAGCTTGCACTCCAATTTGGAATAAAGGTGTACACCATTGGTTTAGGAACCAACGGAATGGCTTTATCGCCTATCGGGATTAAGCCTAATAACACGTTTCAGTATGGAAACGTTCAAGTAAAAATAGACGAGGAGCTCCTTAAAGAAATTGCTCGAGTTACAGAAGGCAAGTATTTTAGAGCCACTAATAATACCAAGTTGGTAGAAATCTATGAAGAGATTAACAAATTAGAGCGAACAGACATCGAAGAGTTTAAGTTTACAACCTACAATGAGCTGTTTAGAAATTTGGCTTTATTTGGTTTAGGCTTGTTATTTTTAGAAGTATTACTACGATTCACCCTTTTTAGAAGTTTTGTGTAATGGTACAGTGGGAAGAACAAATATATTTTTACTTACTCGGAATTATTCCAGTAGTGATACTCCTATACTTTGCAGTGCTTTTATGGCGAAAACGTGTGCAATCTCGCTTTGCAAGTAAAGAGTTGTTAGCTCGTTTAACACCAACCAAGTCTGTTTTTAAAGGAGCACTCAAATTGATTGTTCTTTGTTTAGCTTTTGCAACTTTAACCTTGGCCATAGTTAATCCAAAAATAGGAACCAAACTAGAGACTGTAAAACGCGAAGGTGTCGACGTAGTTTTTGCATTAGATGTGTCTAAAAGTATGCTGGCAGAAGACATTGCCCCCAATCGTTTAGAAAAGTCTAAACAACTGGTAACTCAAATTGTCAATTCTCTTTCTGGAGATCGTGTTGGTATAATTGGATACGCGGGTAGTGCTTTTCCTCAGCTTCCTATAACCACAGATTTTTCTGCTGCCAAAATGTTTTTAAGCAGTATGAATACCGATATGGTTTCTTCTCAAGGTACCGCAATTGGTGAGGCTATTGCGATGGCTCAAACTTTTTATAATGACGAAGAGCAAACCAATCGCGTTATGTTTATTGTTTCGGATGGCGAAGATCACGAAGGACAATCGATGGAAATCGCCAAACAAGCAGCCGATAACGGAATTAGAATTTTTACCATTGGCGTAGGCACAGTAGAAGGAGGTTGGATTCCTATTAAACGCAATGGAGAACTTATAGCATATAAACGAGATCAAAGTGGAGAGCGCGTTGTCACAAAAAGAAGTGAAGATATTCTTAAAGACATTGCAGATGCCACCAATGGGTCTTATATTGACGGAAACAATACTCAAGATGTGCTAGATGAGGTAACAGCCTTGCTTAATGGGATGGATAAATCGACCTTTGAAGCCAAGCAATTCGCCGACTTTAAGGATCAGTTTCAGTGGTTTTTAGCTGTTGCAATTTTACTTCTTATTCTTGATGTTTTGTTTTTAGACAGACGCACCAACTGGTTAATTGGCTTAAACTTATTTAACGAGAAAGAACAATGAAGAGAGCGATTTTAATTATAGTACTATTGATGAGCATAGTTACTTTTGCTCAGAAAAAGCCGAACGAAGTAATAGATCAGGCCAATTTGCTTTCGAGCCAGGCAGCCATTGCTATTGCCAATGCCGATTTTGTAGATGGTGAGGCAAAGTATCGCAAAGCTATTGCGCGAGGCCCAAAACAAGTAACTGGCAAGTATAATTTAGGGAATGCCTATTATAACGAAAATAAAAATGGGCAAGCCATGAGGCGTTATCTTCAGGCCGCAGAAGTAGCCGATTCTAAGAGTGACAAGCATAAAGCATTTCACAACTTGGGTAATACTTTTATGAACGATAAAAAGTATCAAGAAGCTGTCGAATCATACAAAAATGCCCTGCGGAACAATCCTACCGATGATGAAACTAGATATAATTTGGCGTTAGCTAAAGAAATGCTCGAAAAGGAGCAGCAGAATAACGGCGGCGGCGAAGACGACAAAGAAGAAGAAGAAAAAGACAAAAAAGAAGAGGATAAGGACAAAGAAGATAAAAAAGAAGGCGACGAAGGAGAGGACGAAGAAGATAAAGGCGAAGAAGAAGAGAAAGAAAAAGAAGGCGATAAAAAAGAAGAAAAAGGAGATCCTGACAAGCCAGAAGAGAAGAAAGAAGAACAGCAAAAACCTCAACAAGGACAACTCTCACCTCAGCAAATAGAAAGCCTTTTAGAAGCAATGAATAATGAGGAGCAAAAAGTGCAGGAAAAAGTAAATGCTAAAAAAGAAAAAGGCGCCAAATCAAAGAAAGGCAAAGATTGGTAAAATGAAGAAGTTATGGGTTATATCAATTTTGTTCTTGTGCCTTGGGTTTACTTCTCAAGTAGGCGCACAAGTCACTTTTGTGGCCAAACTAAGCAAATCTAATATAGGGGTTAATGAGCGCTTGCGCGTTAATTTTATAATGAATGTAGATGGTGATAACTTTCATCCACCGTCGTTCGATGGGTTTAGAGTTGTGGGTGGTCCTAACCAAGCTGTAAGCAATAGCTGGATAAACGGCAGAAAGAATTACTCTAAAACTTTTAGTTATTTTTTGACCCCAACAGGTCGTGGAACTTTTACCATTGGCCAGGCTACCATCGAGGTAGAAGGCGTGCTCTATAAAACTTTGCCAATTAAAGTAGAAATCACGGCGGCAGTAGACAAAGCTAACGATGGCAGCGATGCGGGAGCAGCTGCAAAAGAAAGTGTTCACTTAATAGCAGAGGTCTCCAAACTAAACCCTTATTTAAACGAAGCTATTACCGTTGTATACAAACTTTACGTTTCTAAAGATGTAAGTGTTACAAGGCAATGGCGTGAAATTGATAACCCTAAATATGCCGATTTTTGGAGTCAAACTATAGAGAACAGACAACAAAAAGTACACGAAGGCGAATACAAGGGCAAAGAGTATCGGTATGTTATCTTAAAACGAACAATTTTGTATCCGCAAAAAACCGGCGAACTCAAAATTGAGCCGTACGTGCTGGATGTTCCGGTAGATGTAATGAGTAACAAGCGAGATATTTTTGGTAGACGCCTTACAACAACTGTCAATCAAACGGTAGCGGCAGGGAATATTACGCTGGACGTAAAACCTTTACCAGAAGAAGGAAAACCAGCCGATTTTTCTGGTGCTGTTGGAAAGTTTAATTTTAGAGTGACTACTTCTCGCGAAGTTTTAGATGCCAATCAAGATTTAGAATTAATCGTTAAAGTTACGGGAAACGGAAACCTTAAGCTTTTCGACTTACCAGAGGTGACCTTACCAAGTTCTTTAGAAGTATTCGAACCAAAAAGGGCCGATAATGTAAAAACCGACATCAGTGGGATGAAGGGTTCTATTTCCCAAAAATATACTGTAATCCCACAGTACAAGGGTAATTATCCTATTAAGGCCATTAGATTTTCTTACTTTGACTTGGCTACTGAATCGTACAAAACCATTAGTTCGCGACCCATTGTGATAAGTGTAGAGAATGGCCCGTCCTCTAAGGATGCAACAAGCGAAGGAGTTGGAACAGAAGACGGTGCCACAAAACGGAAAGTTGTAATGACTAACGACCAGTTTAAGTATTTAAAGTTAGATGCTGATTTAATCAAAATTGAAACGCTACCATTTTTTAAGTCAACATTATATTGGTCACTATTGGGAGGCCCGTTGCTTTTATTACCATTGTTTATTTTCATTGGAAAAAAACGGAAAACACAAATGTTAGATATTGCTGGGAATCGTAAGAGAAAAGCAGATAAACTAGCCAAAAAGTATTTGTCGGAGGCCAAACGAAACATTAAGGATCAGGAGTCTTTTTACGAGTCGCTCGAAAGGGCTTTGCATAATTATTTAAAAGCAAAACTACAGATTGAGACCTCAGAAATGGACAAACAGACCATCGAAGGTATGTTACTGGAACGTGGCGGTTCTAAAGAAGTTGTAGGTAATTATATTGCACTCCTAAAGAGTTGTGAATTTGCACGATATGCCATGCTATCAAGCGGATCTATGCAAGACGATTACGAAAAGGCTGCAAAATCGATTAACAACCTGGACAAACAATTATAAGATGAAGAAGTGGATTTTTATTGCGCTCTTTTGTTTGCCTATGGTTAGCTATGCACAGGCTGGCGATCTATTTAATAAAGGTAAAGAGTTTTATAAGGCAGAGTCGTTTGAGCAAGCCATCGAAGCCTGGAAAGGCGCATTAAGTAAAGGACATCATTCTGTTTCGCTTTATCATAACCTTGGGAATGCATATTATAAGTTAAATCAAGTTGCACCTAGCATTTACTATTACGAAAAGGCATTAAAATTGAACCCTAACGATTCGGACGTGCTAAATAATATTGCATTTGCTCGTAATATGCGTGTAGATATTATAGAACCCTTGCCTAAAACAGTCTTTGCAAAATGGTACGAAAATGTTTCCGGAATTGCCAACTATAACGGTTGGGCGATTGGCTCTGTGGTCTTTATGTTTCTTATGGTATTTGCCATTATCGGCTATGATTTTTCTGTGGCTTCGCTCAAAAAACGCACCTTTTTTGTAAGTGGCATACTTTTATTTGCACTCATGCTAACCGCCGTAAGTATGGCATACAGCACCTATAATGACGAACAATCTAAGCGTTTTGCTATTATTTTTGAAGAAGCAATCGATGTAAAAAGCGAACCTACTCCAAGCGGAGAATTTGCTTTCGAATTACATGAAGGGACCAAAGTGAATATTATTCAACAAGACGACGATTGGCGATTGATACAACTCATTGACGGTAAAGAAGGTTGGGTTCCTAGTTATGTGTTACAAGAATTGTAACTAACTATTCTAAATTCATATCGGCTTTAGTCTCATTGATTATTACTGTTGCATCGTCGATGAGATCTGGCAATAGTACAGGAGCAATAGATGCTACCGGCTCATATAGTACAGACACTTCCTTTTTATCTTCAGAAAATATCCATCCAGAAGCACCCCAGTCGTTTAGCCACATAATGGCAATACTTAAAATTAATGCCATTTTAAGACCACCAAAGGCAGATCCTAAAATTTTATTGATAATTCCTAAGCCTGCAAAATCGGCAATTTTTCCTAACATTTTCCCAGCCATGGCAATAACAACCACAATGATGCCAAAAGTTGCGGCAAAAGCTACTAAACTTACATATTTGGGCTCCCAATTTACATTATCTGCCAGTAAACTTCCAATAATATATGAAAAGTAAACAGCGCCAAAAACCCCTGCAACTAGGCCAACTAAAGAAGCAACTTCGACAAAAAGCCCTTTTTTAAAGCCTTTGTACAAACCTAGTACAAGGACGATCCCCAGTAATATATCGAGTCCGCTCATCTTTGATTGTTTTAGTAAATATACAAATAGAACGCTCGGCTTTGTATCTTTGTTGTTCAGGACAAAAAATGGCTAGAGATCAAGAACTTAAACAACGCTGGGAAGCTGTCGTTTCCCTATTAAGCAAACGCTTTAGCGATGGAGACCCGCTAGATTTAGACGCGGTAATATACTTAATTGGCTTGCAAGAATTTGGCGCATTTAATCGCAAATTTAAGAAAGACGAAAAGCTAGACTTAATGCATATTGCGATTTGTCGGGTACTCGAACCTTACGGCTATTATGCCTTTGATTACGAAGACGAGCAAGGATGGCCTCATTATAAAGTATTAAGCCCACTACCAAGTTTAAAGGCTGGGGAGCAATCTGTCTTAATGAAGGAGGCAATTGTACAGTATTTTCTCGAGAAAGAGGTAATTGATTAGTGCAGGATTATTAATACATTTGCGGTCTTATTAAAGCGCGAGACAATGTTAGAAGAAATTCAGAAACATTTAGAAAAAGTTAAAGAATTCTCTGCCACCAAGGCAGATGAGGTAGAGGCCTTCAGAATTGAATATCTTGGTAAAAAAGGAAAGCTTAAAGAGTTTTATGCTGCCTTTAAAGAGGTGCCAGGCGAATTTAAAAAGGAGTTTGGTCAAACTATTAATGCGCTTAAAACTGCTGCAGAAGAAAAGGTAAACGAGCTAAAATCATCTTTAGATTCAGACCAAGAATCAGAAGCTTCTGACAACGATATTACACGACCAGGAGCTCCAATTTCTTTGGGGTCTCGCCATCCAATATCTATTGTAAAGAATCAAATTATCGATATATTTTCTCGGATAGGATTTAATGTCTCCGAAGGGCCAGAGATAGAAGATGACTGGCATAATTTTACCGCCTTAAACCTTCCAGAATATCACCCAGCTCGCGATATGCAGGATACGTTTTTTATACAGACAGATCCGGATATTTTATTGCGTACGCATACTTCTTCTGTGCAAGTGCGTTATATGGAAAACAACAAACCTCCGATACGTACAATTTCGCCAGGACGAGTGTATCGCAATGAAGCAATATCTGCGCGTTCGCATTGCTTTTTTCATCAAGTAGAAGGCTTGTATATTGATACAGACGTTTCTTTTGCCGATTTAAAGCAAACGCTACAATACTTTACAACCGAACTATTTGGCAAGTCGAAAATAAGATTACGCCCTTCGTATTTTCCATTTACGGAGCCAAGCGCCGAGGTAGATGTTTATTGGGGTTTAGAGACAGAAACCGATTACAAAATGACCAAAGGTACTGGCTGGTTAGAAATTATGGGCTGCGGAATGGTAGATCCTAACGTATTGATTAACTGCGGAATTGACCCGGAGGTATATTCTGGTTTTGCTTTCGGGATGGGAATAGATCGCATTGCACTTTTATTGCACCAGATTTCTGATATCCGCCTGTTTAGTGAAAACGACATTCGCTTTTTAGAGCAGTTTAAATCGTCATTTTAGTCGATGCGTAAAGACATTGAGATTCCAAAAGTTACAGATGTTTATATCGTTGCCATCAAGGAGTGGGACAAAGACTTTTTGTCTCAAAATTGGTTTGTTTATCAGGTAACCTGAGTTCGACCTAAGATTTGTTTACAGTTTAGATATATTTTTATTCAATTCGAAGTCAGATTTTCGAAAGACTAACTAGTTAGTTTAAGAAAATATGGCAAGAAACCGACAAAGGAGGTTTACGAACACCATTAAAATAAAATAGGAGTGAGTAAT
>QIIH01000245.1 GCA_003229235.1 Flavobacteriales bacterium
TAAACTAACTAGTTAGTCTTTCGAAAATCTGACTTCGAATTGAATAAAAATACATCTAAACTGTAAACAAATCTTAGGTCGAACTCAGGTTGTAAGTTATTTAGTTTGTTTTGTGCTATCCGCAGCGCCGCATCATTAACAGATTTATTGTTAATGGCATCCATGCGAGAAACCCTCCCAATGGCATTTTCTGGAGCAATAGGCTGGGTAAGTATTTGGTATTTTTTGATTAAAGTTGAGTGGATTCAATCTCTTGGTGTATGCGTTGTTTTATTTGATCTTTATCCATTAAATGTTGAAGAGACGTTGTTTTCGTCGTCTGTTGGCAATGAATAAATATTTACGAAATAATAAACTATTGAGCCTACGCCGCTGGCGAAAATCAAAACGAGGATCCAAATGAGTCTGTTGTTTTCTGTAAATGCTTTGTTTTTGGCGGCATGAATTATATAATAAATCATAACGGCCATACCGAGTATTGCAGCAAGAATCAAGAATACAAACACAATCCCAAAATCTCTAATAACAGCTAAGGGCTCGGCTCCCTCTAACTGTTGCGGATCAAAATCCATGAACATCGAGAAAAAACTAATCATGTAAAAAATAATAAATACAGAAGGTAAAAAAGTAATAATACCTAACCAGAGTTTTTTAGATTTGGTCATAATAATAAAGACAAAAGCCTACGAATTCGTAGGCTTTTTTTGTTTTTTAATTTTTATTTTTAGCTCCTTCTTTTTAGCATCCAAGTCCATCGTTATGCTATCACCTTCTTGAAGTGAAGAGTTGATAATCTCTTCTGCCAGAACGTCCTCTACATATTTCTGAATAGCTCGCTTTAAAGGCCTGGCTCCATATTGTTTGTCAAAGCCTTTTTCTGCGATATAGTCCTTGGCGGCATCGGTTAATGTTAGCGTATAACCAATGTCCGAGATGCGCTCAAACAATATGTTGAGCTCTATGTCGATGATTTTATGAATGTGCTCCATTTCGAGCGAATTAAATACCATAACATCATCCACACGATTTAAAAATTCTGGTGCAAAGGTTTTCTTTAATGCATTTTCGATAACGCCTTTTGCATGTGAATCTGCCTGACTCATTTGCGCCGAAGTACCAAAGCCAACACCTAGCCCAAAGTCTTTAAGTTTGCGACTTCCTATGTTAGAAGTCATAATAATAATGGTGTTTCTAAAGTCGATTTTTCTCCCTAGTGAATCTGTCAAATAGCCGTCGTCAAGAACTTGCAACAACATATTAAAGACATCGGGATGTGCTTTTTCAATTTCATCTAAAAGCAATACAGAATATGGCTTACGTCTTATTTTTTCTGTAAGTTGCCCACCTTCTTCATAGCCAACATATCCAGGAGGTGCACCTACTAATCTAGATACTGCAAACTTCTCCATATATTCACTCATATCAATACGAATCAAAGCTGTATCTGAGTCAAAGAGTTCGCGTGCCAATACTTTAGCTAATTGTGTTTTGCCTACTCCAGTTTGTCCTAGAAAGATAAAACTCCCAATAGGTTTATTAGGATCTTTTAAGCCAGCACGATTACGCTGAATAGCTTTCACTACTTTTTTAACGGCTTCGTCTTGCCCAATAACTTTACCCATAATTCGATCGGGTAGGGCAGCGAGTTTATTGCTTTCGGTTTGAGCAATTCTATTTACAGGAACCCCCGTCATCATAGATACTACTTCTGCTACATTGTCTTCGGTGACAATTTCACGATTTAATTTTGATTCACTTTCCCATTCTTCTTGCGCCTTAGCGAGGTCTCTTTCGAGGTTCTTTTCGTCGTCTCTTAGTTTGGCCGCTTCTTCGTACTTCTGCTTTTTAACGACTGAATTTTTAAGTTCTCTAACCTCTTCCAATTTGGTTTCGATGTCTACAATGGCAGATGGAACATTAATATTGGTAATATGAACACGTGACCCAGCTTCGTCTAAAGCATCTATTGCCTTGTCTGGCAAAAATCGGTCTGTCATATACCTATTCGTAAGTTTAACACAGGCATCAATGGCACCTTTGGTGTACTCAACATTGTGATGTGCTTCGTACTTCTCCTTGATATTCATCAGAATCTCAATGGTTTCTTCGATGTTTGTAGGCTCTACTAAAACCTTTTGAAAGCGACGTTCTAAAGCGCCATCCTTCTCGATATATTGTCTGTACTCATCCAGGGTAGTAGCACCTATACATTGGAGTTCGCCTCTTGCCAATGCTGGTTTAAACATATTAGAAGCATCCAATGAGCCTGTGGCTCCACCGGCACCAACAATGGTATGAATTTCGTCAATAAATAAGATGATATCAGCGTTTTTTTCGAGCTCGTTCATAACTGCTTTCATGCGTTCTTCGAACTGCCCTCTGTATTTTGTACCCGCTACGAGGCTGGCTAGATCTAAGGTTACTACGCGCTTATCATATAATATTCTGGATACTTTCTTCTGAACAATACGCAAGGCAAGACCTTCGGCAATTGCCGATTTACCAACACCTGGTTCTCCAATTAAAAGAGGGTTGTTCTTTTTACGTCTACTCAGCACTTGCGAAACACGCTGAATCTCTGCTTCGCGGCCTACTACAGGATCGAGTTTGCCTTCTTCTGCTTGTACAGTTAGGTCGCGACCAAAATTATCAAGAACCGGAGTTTTCGACTTTTTATTGCTTTTTTGTCCAGTTCCGGCAAATGGATTGTCTTTAGCAACGTCGTCTTCTGGAGTTTCATCGTCGTCGCTTGAGAACGATTCGGAGGTAGGGCTATCCATATAACTATCGTCATTAGCGATCATGAACTTAAACTGATCTTTAACGCCGTCGTAATCTATTTTTAGTTTATTCAAAAGCTTGGTAGTTGGGTCGTTTTCGTTTCGCAAAATACACAAGAGCAAATGCGCTGTATTAATAGATGAACTCTGAAAGAGTTTCGCCTCTAAAAAAGTTGTCTTTAAAGCACGTTCGGCCTGTCTTGTCAGGTGCAAATTCTTTTTATCATTGCTACCTGCAACTATGTTTGGGTTGGCAGGACTCAAGATTTCTACCTTGCGTCTTAAGTTATTTAAATCAATATCTAGAGCATTCAAGATATTAATAGCCTTCCCGTTTCCGTCGCGTAGCAACCCAAGCATTAAATGCTCAGTACCAATAAAATCATGGCCTAAGCGCAATGCCTCCTCTTTGCTGTAAGCAATTACATCCTTTACTCTGGGAGAAAAATTATCATCCATATTGCGTTGTTCCTTTCTGTCTAAATTTACTAAAACACTTTTAAAGGAACAAAAATTGTACCTCATTTAGCACATTATTAGTAAAAGGACAAAATTTAGACGGCTTTTCAAAGCTAAAACGGGCTGAGTTATTAACGAATTCACCCCCTTTATTTGTTAATAAAAACATCTACTTAAACGCTGTAAACCTTAATAAAAATAGGTTGAAAAGCGTATCTTGCCTCTTAATAATTTTACAGGAAAAAACTAAACAATTTTATATATGGCCGAAGGTGAAAAATTAATCCCTATCAACATTGAAGATGAGATGAAATCTGCCTACATCGATTATTCGATGTCGGTCATTGTGTCACGTGCTTTACCTGATGTGCGCGATGGTATGAAACCAGTACATCGACGTGTACTTTTTGGTATGTACGAACTTGGAGTTCGTGCTAATACGGCGCATAAAAAATCTGCAAGAATTGTTGGTGAGGTTTTAGGTAAGTATCACCCTCACGGCGATACCTCTGTTTACGACGCCATGGTTCGTATGGCACAAAACTGGAGTTTGCGTTATATGCTTGTCGATGGCCAAGGTAACTTTGGATCTATTGATGGAGATAGCCCGGCTGCAATGCGTTATACAGAAGCACGCATGCAAAAAATTTCGGAAGACATGTTGGCTGATATCGACAAAGAAACTGTCGATCATAAGCTTAACTTCGATGATACTTTAAAAGAACCAACAGTTTTACCAACAAAAATTCCCGCACTTCTAATCAATGGGGCATCAGGAATCGCGGTTGGGATGGCCACTAATATGCCACCTCATAACCTTACCGAAGTAGTTGACGGAACCTTGGCTTATATTGAGGATAACGATATTACTATCGACGAACTGATGCAGCATATTAAAGCACCAGATTTTCCTACCGGAGGAACCATTTACGGTTACGAAGGGGTTAAAGATGCTTTCCACACTGGGCGAGGACGCATTGTAATGCGTGGTAAAGCCACTTTTGAAGAGGTAGGTGGGCGAGAGTCAATAATCGTTACAGAAGTTCCGTATCAGGTTAATAAGGCTGATATGATTAAAAAGACGGCCGATTTAGTAAACGATAAAAAAATTGAAGGGATTTCGACTATCCGTGACGAGTCGGATCGTAATGGAATGCGTATCGTTTATATTTTAAAGCGTGATGCGATTCCTAATATCGTACTTAATACGCTTTATAAGTATACGCAACTGCAATCGAGCTTTAGTGTGAACAATATTGCATTGGTAAAAGGGCGACCACAAATGCTCAATTTAAAGCAGCTTATTAAATATTTTGTAGAACACCGTCATGAAGTTGTGGTGCGTCGTACAGAATACTTATTGCGAAAAGCCAATGAGAGAGCTCATATTCTTGAAGGATTAATTATAGCTTCAGATAATATAGACGAAGTAATTCGTTTAATACGTGCTTCTGCAAATGCAGATGAAGCTCGTGCAAAACTTATTGAGGCATTCGATCTAAGTGAGATACAAGCAAAGGCGATTGTCGAGATGCGCTTACGACAGTTAACAGGGCTAGAGCAAGACAAATTACGCACTGAGTATGACGAATTGATGAAGACCATCCAAGGTTACAAAGATATTCTAGCCAGTGAAGAGTTAAGAATGAACATTATTAGAGAAGAGCTTAACGAGGTTAGAGAGAAATATGGTGATGAGCGCCGTTCTGTGATAGAATACGCAGGAGGCGATGTGAGTATTACCGATTTAATTGCAGACGAAAAAGTAGTTATTACGATTTCGCATGCGGGATATATTAAACGCACATCACTTAGCGAGTACAAAAAACAAAATCGTGGTGGAGTTGGGCAAAAGGCCTCCGCTACCCGTAACGAAGACTTTCTAGAACACTTATTTGTTGGTACTAACCACCAGTATATGTTGTTCTTTACGCAAAAAGGAAAATGTTTCTGGATGCGTGTATTTGAGATACCAGAGGGAAGTAAAACCTCTAAGGGTAGAGCGATTCAGAATCTAATCAACATTGAGTCAGACGATAAGGTTAAAGCCTTTATCTGTACGCAAGATTTAAAGGACGAAGAATACATTAACGGTCATTATGTAATTATGGCTACTAAAAAAGGTCAAGTTAAAAAGACCTCTCTAGAACAGTATTCTCGACCTCGTACTAATGGTATAAATGCGATTACTATTAAAGATGGCGACGAATTACTTGAAGCAAAACTTACCACTGGTGACAGTCAAGTTATGTTGGCAGTTCAATCTGGAAAAGCCATTCGTTTTGAAGAAGAGAAAACGCGCCCAATGGGACGTAACGCTTCTGGAGTACGCGGAATCACATTAGGCAATGATCAAGACGAGGTGGTTGGAATGATTGCCGTTGATGATTTTAGTACGGATATTTTAGTTGTTTCAGAGAATGGATACGGAAAACGTTCTAGCTTAGAAGATTATCGCATTACCAACCGAGGTGGAAAGGGAGTTAAAACTATTAGTGTTACAGAAAAAACTGGTAAATTAGTCGCAATTAAAAATGTATGTGATACCGATGATCTTATGATTATCAATAAATCTGGAATCGCCATTAGAATGGCTGTAGAGGATTTACGAGTTATGGGTAGAGCTACACAGGGTGTGCGTCTAATAAAAGTTAAAGAAGACGATTCTATTGCGGCGGTAGCCAAGGTAATGCACGACGAAGACGATGTAGACGAAGACGAGACATTGGAAGAAGGCGTTACTAATACTGACGAGAACAACGATGGAACATCAATTGATAATGACACTAACGAATCCATCGAGTAAACAATAAAATTAAGAAACATGAAAAACCAGCTTTTTATAGTGGCCTTACTATTAGCGGTCACAGTATCATTTGCGCAGAAAAAAGAGTTGCGAGCAGTCGGAAAATTAATAAAGACAAAAGATTTTGCAGCAGCTCAGACTCAATTAAAGTCGATAGAAGGTATGATGTCTTCTGCCGATGATGTAATGAAGGGAACCTATTATACGTATTTGGCCCAAGCTAATTTTAAAGATGGTACCACACAAAGTACCGACGATTTAATTAATGCGGCCAAAGCGGTAAATATGGCTAAAGAAAACGGAGGTGATCCGGAAGTTGTAGATAGCCTTGCAGATGCTATTCGTACTGCTGTTGTGAATAGCGCAGTAGCAGACCAGGGAGCAAAACGCTATGAAGTCGCAGCCGATAAACTGGAAGCAATGTACAGAGTTAACCCTCAGGATACGGCGTTTTTATACTTTGCAGCTTCGAACCTGGTTGATGGTGTGAAATACGATAAGGCAGTAGTCTTGTATAACGAATTACAGGAACTAGGCTATACCGGAATTACTCAAATGTTTGCGGCAACAGATGCCGAAACTGGAGAGATTAAGGATGATTTTAGTTCTGCTCATGAGAGAGACCTTTATGTTAAAAGTGGGGCATATATAAAACCTATAATTATAAAAACTGAATCTAAAGCAGGCGAAATAGCAAAGAATATTGCCCTTATTTATGTGAGCCAAGGTAATAATGACGCTGCAATTGGAGCGATTGAAAAAGCTAGAAAGATTAATCCTGACGACACTACTTTGTTAATGACAGAAGCCGACATTCAATATAAGACAGGAAATGTTGCTCGATTTACAGAATTGATGAATGAGGCAGCAGCCAAAGACCCAAATAATGCAGAATTGCAATATAATTTAGGAGTTGTAAGCGCAGATGCAGGTGACAAAGATAAGGCCAAGGAATATTACCTCAGGGCTATTGAATTAAATCCTAGCTATCCAGCGGCAAACATGAACATGTCCTCAATGATTTTGGCTGGAGAAGGTGCTGTTGTAGAAGAGATGAACAATCTTGGGACATCTTCTGCAGACAACCGTAGATATGACGAATTAAAACAAAAACGTAAAGACATTTACCTTGAGGCAATTCCTTATTTAGAGGCTGCCAGAAGTGAAAATGAAGATGTTGAGGTTGTGCGTACTTTGATGAATATTTATTCAATTGTTAGACAAACTGACAAGTTTAAAATGATGAAAGCTAAGCTTGAAGAGCTAGGTGGTTAATCAGTTTTAAAGTAAGAAATTACAAAACCGTCTGCTCTCAAGTTGGCGGGTTTTTTATACAATACGTTTTAGTACGCGAAGTTTATGAGTGTGTTCTCTTCGCTCTGCATTGTATATGCCGGTATGATCAAGTCTGTCTATGCGTACCTGTCCATGAGCGTGAATAATGTAATTGTCTTTCATTACAATTCCAACATGGGTAATTGCGCCTTCGGCGTTGTCAAAAAAGGCCAAATCTCCAGGTTCTGATTCTTCGATAAAACTAAAGACTTCGCCTTGGTCTGCTTGCTGGCTCGCATCTCGCTTTAATTTGTAGCCGTTAAGTCTGTACACCATTTGCGTAAAGCCACTACAATCTATTCCGAAGGGAGTTTTCCCCCCCCAGAGATAAGGGCTATTTAAATACAAAAAAGCGGTTTCGATAAGATTTTCTTTAGGCATTTTACCCGATACTCCTTGGCCTTCGTAAGAATGTTTAAGGTATTTACAGGTATGTACAGAAGCACCAAGTGGAACAGAAAGTAATTGCTCTTGGCTATTTACTACAAAATCGACAAGGTCGGCAGTAAGTGCTGCTGGTTGTTTATCTATTGTTTGATACATCTCTTTGGCAATAGCAAAACACTGTTTGTTATCTACCCAGCCTTCGTATCCGTCCCAAGCCAGGCGGATTTTACTCCATTTTTTCTTGTGTTCTATAACCTTAAAGTGCTCGCCGTATAACAACTGAGTTACCAACTCGCTGGTGTCGTCAGGAGAGGCTCTAACAGGAACTATACTTAATGGACAAAGACCGTACTTCAAAGAGTTTCTAGAAATTAATTGCGTTCAATTACCATAGCCGACGCACCACCACCACCGTTACAAACAGCAGCTGCACCGAGTTTGGCATTCTTCTGTTTTAGAACGCTTATTAGTGTAATTAATATTCTTACACCACTACATCCTAATGGGTGACCAAGTGAAACAGCGCCTCCATTTACATTTACATTTTGATCATTTAAACCAAGAACTTTCATATTGGCCAAGCCAACAATAGAGAAAGCCTCGTTAAGTTCAAAATATTCTATGTCGTCTATACTAACGTTTGCACGATCTAAAGCTTTAGGTAATGCTTTTGACGGTGCCATAGTAAACCATTTTGGTTCGTGGGCTGCATCTGCATACCCTTTTATTGTTGCTAGAGGAGTGAGGCCTAGTTGAATTGCCTTGTCTTCGCTCATTAAAATTACTGCTCCAGCACCATCATTTATGGTGGACGCATTTGCTGCGGTAACTGTACCATCCTTAGAAAAAGCGGGGCGGAGAGTAGGAATCTTTTCGATTCTTACATTCTTATATTCTTCGTCATGATTAACAATAACGGGTTCGCCTCTACGCTGCGGTACGCTAACAGCAACTACCTCGTCGTCAAATTTACCAGCTGCCCAAGCAGCTGCAGAACGCTGGTATGATTGGATTGCAAAGGCGTCTTGTTCTTCTCTTGTAAATTCGTATCGCTCGGCACATTGATCTGCACAAACTCCCATAGCGTGGTTTTCGTATACATCTACTAGACCATCAATTTGCATCCCGTCTACCATTGGTTTAGGACCAAATTTATGTGCCTGTCTTAAATGCATATAATGCGGAATATTACTCATGCTTTCCATTCCTCCTGCAATTACCACTTCGTTGTCTCCTAGCAAAATACTCTGAGCGCCTTGCATTACTGCCTTCATTCCGGAGGCACACACTTTGTTTATTGTTGTACTCGACACTGTATCTGGCAATCCAGCTTTTAACGCGGCTTGTCTGGCAGGTGCTTGTCCTGTACCAGCTTGCACTACATTTCCCATTAATACTTCGTCTACTAATGTAGGATCGAGATTAATTTTATCTAAGGCACCTTTTATTGCAGCAGCGCCTAAATCGGTAGCCGATACAGATGATAAACTGCCCATAAAACTCCCTATTGGAGTACGAGCCATGGACACAATTACAACTTTTTTGGACGACATAAAATCTAAATATTTTGCAAATTATTATTACAAAATTACGCAAATAATAAGGAATAGCCAATGCTTTTTGGGTTGCATTACTCTTGGAATTGATTAGTTTTAATACCTTTACTTTTGGTAAGTAATTATGGCAAAACCCAAACTGAACTTATATAAGAATCAATCGCAAATCTACAAAGCGGTCTTGTTTGTGGTTTCTACCATTTTAATCATCTATTTGTTTCCTAAAGGTGGGCAATTTAAGTATGACATTCAGAAAGGACGGCCGTGGCAAT
>QIIH01000264.1 GCA_003229235.1 Flavobacteriales bacterium
CCCATCATACCCATTATATCTCCAAACATATTTGCTGTGTTATACTTGCTCCAAATTTACTATTTTTGCATCACTAATCAAGAATCACAAAAATGAATAAGTTGATTTTAATTGCCTTTGCTAGTTTCTTAGTTATGGGTGCATGTAAACAAAATAAAAACGTACCGCAAACTATGAGCATCACCCCACCAAAAGCCGATAAAAAACCTAAAAACCTCGAAGTTCACGGGGATGTACGCGTCGACGATTATTACTGGCTTAACGACAGAGAAAACGAAGAGGTTATTGATTACCTGGAGCGCGAAAACGATTATTATCAAAAAATGACCGCACATACCACGGAACTTCAAAAACAACTCTTTGAGGAGATGAAGAGTCGTATTAAAGAGGACGATAGTTCAGTTCCGTATTTTTATAATGGCTATTATTACATTACTCGTTACGAGACAGGCAAGGATTATCCAATTCATACCAGAAAGAAAGAAAATCTGGATGCTGAAGAAGAAATATTATTCGATGTTAACGAAATGGCAAAAGAATATTCGTATTACAATCTCAACGGGATTAATATAAGCCCAGACAACACTAAGGTCGCCTTCGGAGTAGATACATTGAGTCGCCGAAAATACACTATTCATATTAAGAACTTAGAAACTGGAGACTTATACCCAGAATCTATCGATAATACAACTGGAGGTTCTACCTGGGCAAATGACAATTCGAGTTTGTTTTATACCCGCAAAGACGAACAAACATTACGATCTAATAAAATTTACAAACATCAATTAGGCGATGACGTAGGATCGGACCAAGAAGTTTATTCAGAAGACGACGATACCTTTAGCACCTATGTTTATAAAACTAAGAGTGAAGCATATATAGTAATAGGGAGTTATAGCACTTTGTCTTCAGAAGTTAGAATTCTTGATGCTAATACGCCCGATGGTGAATTTACCGTATTTAATTTGCGAGAAAATGATCTCGAATACGGGATAGAGCACTTTAATGGTAATTTCTATGTCTTGACAAATGCCGATGGTGCAAAGAACTTTAAATTGATGAAAACGCCAGTGAGCGCTACGTCAAAAGACAACTGGGAAGAACTAATCGCTCATAGAGCCGATGTGTTACTAGAAGACATAGACATTTTTCAAGAATACTTAGTAGTGAGTGAGCGTTTTAATGGTTTAAACGAAATCAGAATTATTCCTTGGGATAAAAACACGCCAGAGCATTATTTGCCTTTTGACAATGAGACTTATACGGCTAACCCAACTCAAAATATCGATTTTAACACTCAATTGCTCCGTTATAATTATAATTCATTAAACACGCCAGCTTCTGTTATAGACTATAATATGGGGACCAAGGAAAAGACCGTCTTAAAAGAAACAGAAGTTCTAGGAGGTGCTTTTAACAAAGACAATTATGTTTCTGAACGCGTTTGGGCAACTGCCGAAGACGGAACGAAGATTCCTATGTCTTTAGTTTACAAAAAAGGGCTTAAAAAAGATGCGGCTAATCCAGTATTTCAATATGCATACGGTTCTTATGGGTACACATCAGATCCAAGATTCTCATCTGTTAGGTTGAGTTTATTAGATCGTGGTTTTGTGTATGCAATTTCTCACGTAAGAGGTGGCGATTATATGGGACGTGCTTGGTATGATGATGGGAAATTATTCAAAAAGAAAAATACGTTCACAGATTTTATCGACTGTTCTAAGTATTTAATTGAAGAAGGTTATACGAGTAGCGATCATTTATACGCCTATGGCGGATCGGCTGGAGGCTTACTCATGGGCGCCATAGTAAATATGTCTCCAGAGCTCTATAATGGCGTTATTGCTGCTGTCCCTTTTGTTGATGTGATCACCACGATGCTAGACGATAGTATTCCGCTTACAACGAGCGAATACGACGAATGGGGAAACCCTAACGATTTGGACGCTTATAATTATATAAAGTCTTATTCTCCATACGATCAAGTTGCCGCAAAAGAGTATCCAAATCTTTATGTAACTACAGGTTTACACGATTCTCAAGTACAATATTGGGAACCAGCTAAATGGGTAGCTAAACTGCGAGAAGTAAAGACAGACAACAACTTGTTGTACTTAGACACTAATATGGACGCAGGTCATGGAGGCGCATCTGGACGTTTTGAGGCTTTAAAAGAGATTGCAAAAGATTATGCTTTCATATTTGATCTAGAAGGAATAAAGGAGTAATTAAAATTTTTGGCTTAACTTTGCACTGTCAAACTTAATTTGAACAGCAAATAGGTTTTAGGCTTGACACAAATTTTATTGTATGAAGGACAGCATTCAGGCACACGATAATGTGTTAGCTCTTATCGGGAACACTCCTTTAATAAGGCTAAATAAGATTACCAAAGACATGAAAGGCGATTTTTTCGCTAAAGTCGAAGCATTCAACCCAGGGCACTCAACTAAAGATCGCATCGCCCTCCACATCATTGAAGAAGCAGAGCGCAAAGGAATCTTAACTCCTGGCGACACGATAATTGAAACAACAAGCGGTAATACTGGATTTAGTATTGCTATGGTGAGTATTATTAAAGGGTATGATTGTATTCTTGCCGTAAGCTCTAAGTCTTCTAAGGATAAAATAAGTATGCTCAACGCAATGGGAGCTAAAGTTTATGTATGTCCAGCTCACGTTGCTGCAGACGACCCAAGATCATATTATGAAGTAGCAAAAAAGTTACATAGTGAAATTAAAGGCTCTGTTTATATCAATCAGTATTTTAATGAGCTCAATATGGATGCTCATTATCGTACCACAGGTCCAGAAATCTGGAAGCAAACCGCAGGTAAAATAACACACTTAGTTGCTTGTAGCGGAACTGGGGGTACTATTTCTGGTACAGCACGCTTTTTAAAAGAGCAAAACCCTGATATCAAGATTATAGGGATTGATGCATATGGTTCTGTTTTGCAGAAGTATCATGAAACCAAAGAGTTTGATACCAACGAGATTTATCCATATCGGATAGAAGGATTGGGCAAAAACTTGATTCCAACAGCCACAGATTTTGATAGTATTGATCGCTTTGTAAAAGTAACAGACGAATCTAGTGCGCACACCGCTAGAGAATTGGCTCGCACAGAGGGCTTGTTTTTAGGATACACAAGTGGTGCTGCAATACAAGGCATTAAACAGCTAAACGAAGACAATACATTTAATAAAAATAGTGTAGTTGTAGTGATTTTACCAGATCACGGATCGCGTTATATGAGTAAGGTGTATAGCGACGAATGGATGACTGCTCAGGGTTTCTTAGATGCTGAACATCAAGAGGTTGTAGAGACCATCGAATATATTAAATAAGCAAAAGGTTTTAAAGATATAAACCGCCTTAAGCTAGGGCGGTTTTTTTATGTCTTTATGCCTTTTTGGCAATTTCTGAGCTGTAAAGCTGTTTATTCCTATAAAATATTTAATTTTGCGCGGTATATAAAAATCGATATGGATAGTATAAAAGATTTATTCGCAAAGATTTACAAAGACAAAGGACCCCTAGGGAAATGGGCTGAGGTTGCCGAAGGTTACTTTGTTTTTCCTAAGCTAGAGGGTCCAATCTCGAACAGAATGCGATTTAATGGCAAAGAGGTAATCACTTGGAGCGTAAACGACTATTTAGGTCTTGCAAATAATCCAGAGGTTCGTAAGGTAGATGCAGAGGCAGCTGCTAAATACGGCTCTGCCTATCCTATGGGCGCCAGAATGATGAGTGGCCATACCGATTTGCACGAACAGCTTCAAGACGAATTAGCTGCTTTTGTTAATAAAGAAGCCGCATATCTTCTTAATTTTGGATATCAAGGAATGGTTTCGACCATTGATGCCTTGGTTTCTAAAGATGACGTGATTGTATACGATGTAGATGCACATGCCTGTATTATAGACGGCGTTCGTTTGCATTTAGGGCAACGCTTTACATACAAGCACAACGATATGGAAAGTATCGAGAAAAATTTAAAGCGTGCAGAGCGAGTTGCTCAAAAAACAGGTGGAGGGATTTTAGTTATTTCTGAAGGTGTATTTGGAATGCGTGGAGAACAAGGTAGGCTGAAAGAAATTGTAGCACTTAAGAAGAAATATAACTTCAGATTTTTTGTAGACGACGCACACGGTTTCGGTACATTAGGGAAAACTGGTGCTGGAGCAGGTGAGGAACAAGGAGTTCAAGACGATATTGATGTGTATTTCGCCACTTTTGCTAAGTCTATGGCCAGTACTGGAGCTTTTATTGCTGCCGACGAAGAAATTATCAATTATTTAAAATACAACCTGCGTTCGCAGATGTTTGCTAAATCCTTGCAAATGGTATTGGTAGAAGGAGCTTTAAAACGTCTAGACATGATTCGTTCTAGTACTGCTTTTAAAGAAAAGCTATGGGACAATGTAAATGCATTGCAAGGTGGGCTTCGCAAGCGCGGTTTCGACATTGGGACCACACAAAGCTGTGTTACTCCAGTATACCTTAAAGGTAGTGTCCCAGAGGCGATGGCGCTTGTAAAAGATTTACGTGAAAATTACGGTATATTCTGCTCAATTGTTGTGTATCCGGTAATTCCGAAGGGGCTAATCTTACTTAGAATGATTCCTACTGCAACACATACAATGGACGATATAAACCAAACACTAGACGCTTTTTCTGCAATTAGAGAACGCTTAGAAAATGGAACATATAAAAGGCTTTCTGCGGCCGTTGCAGCTGCCTTTGGCGAATAATTTAGCGCTAAATAATAGAATTTTAAAATCCACTCATTGAGCGGATTTTTTTATAGCACCTTTCTAAAAGTGCTTCGCTCTTTATGTTTTACTGGGTTGTAGTCTTTCCAAAGTAACTGAACCGCTGTATTTTCTTCGAGCTCTGGATTGGTCTCTACTTTATTAATCCCTTTAGCATTGAAGAGTTCTTGCATTTCGTCAAAAATGATTGCAGTCACTCCTTTTCCTTGATATTCTGGATCGATACCGATGAGGTAAAACGCAGCCGTATTATTCTTTTTTTGCGCTTTCATTAAATGATACCAACCAAACGGAAATAGCCTTCCATTGGCTTTTTTAAGTGCCTTAGAGAAAGATGGCATCACAACAGAGAAGGCAATAAGCTTGCCATCGATGTCTTTTATGCAGGTAATATAATCTGGATGAATAAATCCAAAGTACTTTTCTTTATAATAATCGATCTGATATTGCTGAATTGGCACAAAAGTTTGAAGGTTATTATACGTGCTATTCAAAAGGCCAAACATCGCGTCTACATAAGGGAGAATCTCCTTTTTGTTATTAAAACGAATAACTTCTAATTTGTATCGCTCCTTAATAATGCGACTAAATTTTCTTACTTTTTCTCGCCCTTCTTGAGGAATAGAAAGTCTATACTCCACCCATGTTGCTTGCTTCTCATAGCCCAGTTCTTGCATGTGCTTAGCATAATATGGATGATGATACCAGGTAATCATGGTGTTTAGCTCTTTGTAACCCTCTGTTAATATACCAGCCTTTTCCATATTGCTAAAGCCAACAGGGCCTTCTGCATACTCTAACCGATGTAAGCGCCCTATAGTGTAAACTTCTTCTAAAAGTGCGCGTGTAACTTCTATATCGTCAATCATGTCTAACCACCCAAAGCGTACCTTCTTCTTGCCTTGTTCTTCGATTTCGAGATGATTAATAATTACGGCTATTCGGCCGGCTGCTACGCCATCTTTATAAGCAATAAAGTAAGTAGCATCCGCATTTTTAAATACAGGGTTTTTCTTTTCGTTTAATGTCTCGAGTTCGTCTTTCACCAAAGGCGGAACCCAATACTGGCTGTCCTTGTAGACGCTAAAAGGAAAGCGAACAAATTTTAATAAATCGTGTTTAGAAGTAACTTTTTTTACTGTAATCATAAATTTTAAAATCCGCCATCGTCGACCTCTACGTCGTCCTTGCGCTTGCGTTGTTTTTTTGGTTCGGCTTCTTTATCGCCTTTTTCTTCGATATACTCATCTTTTTTGTGCATATCAAAGCGATAAGAGGCTCCTAATTTAAAAAAAGTTCTTGAGGGAGTGTCTTTCCAATTCAAAAGAACTGATGCATCTAACGAAAACTCAGTATTTAAGAGGTATGCAGCGCCACCTCGAATTAATTGGTCTGCATAAAAATCGCTAAAAATACCTTCATTTTCTAAAAACATTGAAAATTTAGGATTAAATGCGTGTGTTAACGTGATTAGATAAGTATAAGAAGGGAAGTCGGTAGCAATTCTTTCTGCTAAGAAATTGGTAACAAAAACCCAGCCTCCATTAAAATTATTTTGAGTGATTACCGCAAATCGTGGGCTAATTGTCGCTTCGAATTCTGGGGAAAACGGATTGTCTTCAGAATCAAAATTTGCACCAGCATACACCGCCACTGCTGGTATTAGCTCTCTCCATCTAAATTTAAAATTGGCGTGATAACTATATAAGTTTGGTTTTTCTAACTCGCGCATACGGTAAGGGTCGTAAAGTAAGTATTTTGCACCAATTGAGTTAAGCTTAAAATTAGCTTGCGTATAGGTACCGCTAACAATATTGTTGTTAAAAGTAATGTTGTTGTTTTGATAGCTTCCTATTGCATTAATCTCTAAACGCTCCATCAATAAGCCATAACGTGCGGCGTAATCTACACTAATGACATTGGCATCTGTAAACAAGAGCGCGTGCTTTTCTTTTCCATATCCCAAACCAAGTTCAAATTGCAATACGTTTTGGCCTACAGCAAAAGCTCCTTGAGAATTCCCAGGGCGGTTACTATTTATGGTCTCAGTATATTGGGCAAAAAGTGAAAAGGGGAGGCAAATCAGTAAAAGGGTAAGCCTACGGGCTACAATGTTCATGCAATTTAGGTTTAGTTTCAAAGATAGCAGATTTTATTAGTTTTTTAATAGTTCCAAAACTGGAAAGTAAGCGGGTATTCGTATTTTTACTTTTTCTAATTATTCGCTTATATGTTAAAAACGTTGCTCATAGTAGTTTTGGTATTAATGGGGCTCAGATTGTTGGCAAAACTATTGGCTCCATATATTATGCGTTCGTTGGCAAAAAAGGTCGAGCGAAGGTTTGGACAAGGTTTTGGGGCATTTACGCAACAAGGGAAAGCCAATCAGCAGCCTCCAGAAAAAGAAGGCAGTGTACATGTTCAATCAAAAAGTACAGATTCGGATAAGCCTTCTTCAAAGGTTGGCGACTATATCGATTACGAAGAAATTGACTAATTTACCTCTCTAACTATTCACTATGCCTTTTTCTCTTAAAAAGTTGTTACCACACTTAGTTGTTCTTATTGCTTTTGTGGTAGTGGCATTACTATATTTTAGCCCTGTTCTGCAGGGTGATACTATTTACCAGAATGACATCGCACAATATGTAGGGATGTCTAAACAACAAAAGGATTTTAAAGCAGAAACAGGAGAAGAAACATATTGGACTAATAGTGCCTTCGGCGGAATGCCAACCTACCAACTAGGAGCTAGATACGCCAATAACATAATTAAGAAAGTAGATTTAACACTTCGGTTTTTACCGCGCCCAGCAGATTATTTGTTTCTGTATTTTATGAGCATGTATATTTTGTTGTTGGTGCTTAAGATCGACTATAAACTTGCATTTTTAGGAGCGTTAGCTTTTGGTTTCTCAACCTATTTAATAATTATTCTGGGGGCGGGGCACAATGCAAAAGCACATGCTATTGCCTATATGCCACTGGTTTTAAGCGGGATCATACTCACGTTTAGGGGAAAATACTTTTACGGGTTTATCTTAACGGCAATTGCAATGGGGCTCGAACTGGTCACCAATCATTTTCAGATGACCTATTATCTGTTGTTATTGGTTGGCTGCCTTGGTATTGCTTATCTAATTGATGCATACAAAAAGCAAGAACTCAAACATTATGTAACCTCTGTAGGTATTTTAATGCTCGCTGTATTGTTTTCGATGGGGTTCAATGCAACCAATCTAATGGCAACACAAGAATATGCCAAACAGTCTACTAGGGGTAAAAGCGAGTTAACCATTAATCCAGATCTTAGCATAAAGAAAGATACTACTGGGTTAGATTTCGATTATATCACAGAGTATAGCTACGGAAAGGCAGAGAGCTTTAATATTTTAGTGCCACGATTTATGGGAGGCGGTTCTGGAGAGCCTTTTCCTGATGACTCTAAGACTGGGGATGAGCTTAAAAAACTTGGAGTCCCGCCGGCTGATGTGAATCAAATTTTAAGACAGATTCCATTGTATTGGGGGCAACAACCAATAATAGAAGCTCCGGCCTATGTGGGGGCGGCTATCCTGTTTCTGGCGCTTCTGGCCTTGTTTTTGGTTAAGGGTCGAATGCGATGGTGGCTAGTTGCGGGCTTTGTTTTGAGTCTTCTTTTATCTTGGGGTAAAAACTTTGAGTTTTTAACTCAACTTTTTATAGATTATGTCCCGCTTTACAATAAATTTAGGTCTGTTTCTAGTATTCAGGTGTTAATAGAGCTGATTGTTCCCATCTTGGCGATTGTAGGCTTGCATCAATACTTTAAAGACTTTACATCTAAAGAGACAAAGAAAAAAGCCTTGCTTTATAGTACAGCAATTTTAGGGTTGTTACTGTTGGCGTTTGTAGGTATTCCAAGTGTTTTGTTCGACTTCACAAGCCCTTATGACGCACAAATTAGCGAAGCATTTGGGGCCGAAGGCCCATATATAATGGATAGTGTTAGAGAAGACAGAATAGCTGTGTTGCGCACAGATTCTTTTAGATCTCTACTATTGATTTTAGCAACTGCTGGAGTGCTTTATGCGCTCTTGCTTAAAAAAATAAAAGAAGTTATCGCGGTTGCTTTCTTAGCGGTTATCGTGTTAATAGACTTAGTAGGCATTGACAAGCGTTATGTAAATAACGATGATTTTGTTGACGTTCGAGTAATGGAAAGACCTTTCGAGGCTAATGGAGCCGATTTACAAATACTAAAAGACGATCCAGACGATTACTTTCGTGTTTACGATTTAACCACAAGCCCTTTTAACAGCGGGCGGGCGAGCTATTTCCATAATGCCTTGGGTGGATATCACGCAGCTAAACTGGCTAGAGTTCGGGATATGGAGAGCTTTTACTTTTCAAAGGGCAATGTAGGAATGCTCAATATGCTCAATGTGCGCTATTTATTGCAATATGGAGAGAATGGTGGTGCGTTTGCTCAAAGAAACCCGTATGCGAACGGAAATGCATGGTTTGTTAATGAAGTAAAAATTATGACCAATGCAAATCAAGAATTACTAAGTCTTGACAGCCTAAATACTAATACCACTGCTTTAGTGCATGCCTCTTTCGAATCCCAATTAAGCGCAAAGCAATTTACAGTCGATTCGACAGCTGCTATTAGTTTAGTGAAAGTTGCTCCCAATGCGTTAGAATATGTCTCAAACAATAATAATAACGCGCTGGCTATCTTTT
>QIIH01000323.1 GCA_003229235.1 Flavobacteriales bacterium
CCTTTGGGTTTGCGATTCTCATTTTATTCTTCTTATTAGGGCTTTTAAATTATAAAAGCAGGTTGCCCGAGAACAATCCTCTCCATTATTCTCATTTGATTAACTCTAATAAGCGACAATTAATCCAATTAAAAATTAATAAACCAATAAAAGCCACTAGCTTTTACGATCGATATCACGCCAATGTTATAAGCGTTAACAAATCTCCAGTATTTGGGCGAGTATTGCTTCAAATAAAAAAAGATAGTAGCTGTGTTCCCCTTGTGATAGGGCAAACAATTGTGACCAGAGAATCATTAATCCCGATAGATTTTGCCAAAAATCCTTATCAGTTCGACTATAAAGGATACTTAGCGTCTCTGCATATATATCACAAAATAAGCGCAAATAGATCGCTACTAATATCAACTAAGCCTGAGAGTAAAAATCTGAGATATTGGGCGAATCTGGTGCAACAAAAGTATTCGACATCAATAGAAACTAATGTGAAAGACCCTTTGGCCGCCTCTGTATTAAAAGCTCTACTGGTAGGGTATAAATCGGATCTTGATCCTACGGTTAAAAAAAGCTTCGCAAATGCTGGTGTATTACATCTGTTAGCCGTTTCTGGGCTTCATGTAGGAATTGTGCTTTTATTAGTACAACGCATGCTGTGGTTCTTAAAAAGCATAAAAAACGGGCGATTTTGGTTGCTTTTACTTAGCATAAGTAGCATTTGGTGTTTTGCCGCAATTACTGGCTTCTCGCCTTCTGTGGTACGAGCGTCTTTTATGTTTTCGCTTTTTGCGATTGGAAAGCAATTTAATCGCGGGCATAATAGTATAAATACGCTCTTTATAAGTGCTCTAATTATGCTTTGTGTTAATCCGTTTTATCTTTTACAAGTTGGCTTTCAATTAAGCTATGCGGCGGTATTTTTTATTTTATTGTTATACCCAAAACTTGTTTCACTATGGATCCCTAAACACTCTATCGTTCGTAAATTGTGGCAATTATCTTGTGTTTCGATTAGTGCTCAGCTTGGTGTGCTGCCGTTTAGCCTGTATTATTTTAATGAGTTTCCGACCTTATTCTTGGTCTCAAACCTGGTGCTAGTACCTATGATAGGCATTTTGCTTAGTTTGGGTTTAGTACTATTCTCTTTACAATTTTTAATTGTAGTCCCAGCTTGGTGTTTTGACATTCTAAATTTTTGGGTAGCAAACATTAATAAGTTCGCATTATGGATAAGCAAAATAGATTTTGCGGTAATTCAGAATATATATTTAAGCAAACTTCAAGTTGCAGTTCTCTTTATTGGTTTGATAACGGTATATGCGACATTGACAAAATTTAAGAAATACTCACTACGTATTATTAGTAGCTGTTCATGTCTCTTTTTAATCTGTATATGGCTTAACAAAAGTAACAGACCTCCAGAACAGCTAATTGTATTAAACAGCTTTGGACAGACCATTATTGGACACAAATTTAATGAGAGTCTCGTGCTATTGTCAGATACAATTACACCCAATCAATATGTGGTACATGGTTATAAACTTGTGATGGGCATTAAAAAACAAGCTACTAAGAAGCTTCCTCGGTTTTTTATCTATGATAATAACGATATAATAATTTTGGACAAAAATGCAATCTTGCCAAGTATTTCAACTCAAATAAACACACTTATTTTAACAGACAACACAAAAATTAACTTAGATAGATGGCTAACAAAACTAAACCCATCATTTGTTATTGCCGATGGAAGTAATTATAAAAATATGGTAAATCGTTGGCGAAAAAGCACTAAAAAACAAGGAATTCTATTTCACGATACTGCAACACAAGGTGCGTATCAATTCAACATTAAAGAGTGAATTAACTTAAAAAGTACTCACAAATTTTGCTTGATAGGCTTCCCACGCAGCTTCGGTGGTGAGATTTTTGTAATCGTCGTTGGCAATCATTTTTAAATAAATTTCGATCTCTTTAGGTGTCTTATACCCCGGTAAAGCCTGAATTAATGTACCGTCATCTTCAAAAAATACGAGACTCGGATACGCTTGCAATCTAAGTGCATCTGCAAAAAAGTGTGTCGCATTGCGACCTTTTCGGCCTGCTTGGTAATTAGGATTGGTATACTCAAAATCTTGATAAAAAACTGGCTCTGTCCCTTCGGCATTAAATTTAACGGCATAGTAATTCTCGTTAATAAAAGCTATCACATTTGGATCGCTAAATGTTTTACGATCCATTAATTTACATGGTCCACACCAAGTAGTGTATGCGTCCATAAATATCTTTTTGGGCGTTTCTTTTTGAGCAGTTAGTGCCGAGTTCATGGTCATCCAATTGATTGATTGGCCAAAGGCAGTAGATCCAACGGCCAAAAACAACACAAGTAGTAATTTGTTCATATTCGTCATAATAGGTTAAAATACAAAAAGCGTTCCAATGCTAAGGAACGCTTTTTTAGTAGCAAAAATTGCATTTATCTTACACCGTGCATCAATCTTTTTAGCAACGGATTAAGTACTATCGAGACAATTCCAACGCCAATGGGAATCAAAGTAAAAATTAAAAAGAACGTGCTTAGCGAATATTCTTCAGATATTTTGTCGATCATTCCTCCCATAGTCCCAGCTGCTTTTTGCCCAACTGCAATGGCTAAATACCAAACTCCAAACATAAATCCAATCATTCTCGCAGGTACTAACTTACTCAAATAAGAAAGCCCTACTGGCGAAATACAAAGCTCTCCCATTGTATGGAACAGATACGCCATGATTAAAAACACCATGCTTACAGAAGCAGTTTTTGCTCCTGGAGGAATATCTCCAGAGCCATACGATAAAAACGCAAATCCAAGACCTAATAACACCATCCCTATACCGTACTTCATCGCAGCACTTGGGTTATATTTGCTTTCCCACCACTTAGAGAAAAATGGAGCCATGGTAATAATAAAGAAGGAGTTCAAAATGCTAAACCAAGTTGCATCTACCTCTGTTACATCAGAATTAATTTTTTCGTATAATCTATAAATCACTAAAGCCCATAGCCCTATAAAGGCAATAGCTAATACAATATTTGACGTTCCTATGCGGTCAAAGGTCTTTTTAGCCAACAAATACAGCACCCAAGTAATTATAACAAGTGGTATTGTAGTTAAGAGTAAATCGACGATCGTAAATATAGTTGCAGCACTGCCTTCTAATGTTCTGTCTGTATAATCTCCGGCAAAAAGTGCCATACTCCCTAACGATTGCTCAAAGAACGAAAAGAAAAATACGGTAAAAATCCCGAAAATCGAAACCGCGATAATTTTATCTCTAACTATAGGTAAATATCTACTAATCCTGGTAATAAGCAAATACAAAAACAGGGCTAGTGCTGTTAAAATAACAACATTAGTACCGCTCATTCCTCCTACTTCAAAAGGTAGTAAGTTTACGTCTTTAATCTTTTCAAGCGGATCGTTAAATAAGTACAATAGCCCACCTACAGATGCAAGGATCATTAAAATTTTATCCAGCGTAGTAAAAGGGTTTAATTTTTCTGTCGGTGCAGCATCTGCTTGTTCTGCAGGGCTTTCTTCGTTTATATTTTGAGGCAACTCTACCTCGTGTTTTCCAGTGGGTTTACCTCCTATGCTTCCGAAGAGATCTTTAGCCAACCAGAATTGCAACATTCCTAATAACATAAAAAATCCTGCCAAGCCAAAGCCGTAAGCCCATCCGAAATTCTCTCCTAAGTAACCGCAAAGCAGCATTCCAAAGAAGGCACCAGCGTTTACACCCATATAAAAAATGGTGTAAGCCCCATCTTTTTTAGACTCTTTACCCTTGTACATCTCCGATATCATCGAAGTCACATTAGGTTTAAAAAAACCTGTTCCTACTATTAATAATGTTAAACCTAAATAAAACGATGGGGTTGTCTCGAAAGCCATTGAGGCATGGCCAAGAGTCATAATCACACAACCAATTACCACGGCCACCCTGTAACCCGTTATTTTATCGGCAATCCAGCCTCCTACAATTGGAGTTAGATATAAAAGCGAAGCATAGGTCCCAATAAGTGCTAAGGCATGCTCGCGAGGCCAATCCCAGCCTGGATTATCACTCATATAAGGCGCTACTAAGAAAAAGATAAGCAATAGTCGCATTCCGTAAAAGGAAAAGCGTTCCCACATTTCTGTAAAAAACAACACAAATAATCCCGCAGGATGACCTAAAACTTTGTCTTTAAATAGGTTCTCTATATCAGTATTCATAGGGATTTTAGTTTAGTTATCTGCTAGTTCGAATCCTTCGGCTTCTTCGTGTTTTGTCGATTTTAAATCTTCTGCACCATGCGTTAAACGCTTAAGTGGTTTTAATATAAGTATGATCAATATTCCAAAAACTGTACAGAATACTGCGATTCCTGTAAATATCTCGAACTCACCAGCAGATTGGGAGTATTCACCAACCATTCCAGCCACCTTGTTTCCAATACCAGTTGCGGCAAAATAAGCTCCCATCATAAACGAAGCATATTTTACTGGAGCTAATTTTGTAATAAAAGATAAGGCAACTGGAGAGGCACATAACTCACCAATTGTATGAAACAGATAGGCCAAGACTAACCAAATCATTGCAGCTTTCTCTGTGTAATCACCTTCTACTCCAACTACCTCTGTAGTAGCTTTGGTCATAAACAAGAAACCAAGACCCATAATGATTACTCCAATCGCCATTTTAAAAAGTGAAGATCCTTCTTTTCCTTTCATCTTCCATTTGTACCAGAAACCAGCTATTAGGGTTCCAAAAACAATAATAAAGAAAGCATTTACAGATTGGAACCAGGCTGCAGGTATTTCGCTGCCAATAAAGGGCAACTCAAAACTCAACATTCTATCTGTTTTTTGTTCGGCATAAAGATTCATTAAACCACCGGCTTGCTCAAAAGCGCCCCAAAAAACGATAATGATAATAAAAGACAAGAACAAGACTAACATTCTATCTTTCTCGATTTTAGAAAGCGGCTTTTTCATAGCAGCTTTTAACTCTGGATCTTCAGATGCTCCTAAGAAATCACCTATCCCTTTTAAATATTTTAGACCGTAAAGGTAGACTACTTGACCAATTGCCATTCCAATTCCGGCAATTCCGAAGCCTGCATGCCAACCCCATTTAATGGCCACAGCACCTACTGCCAAAGCCCCAAAAAATGCTCCAAGATTTATGCCAATATAAAATAAGTAAAATCCTTTGTCTCTTCGTTCGTCACCCTGCTTGTAAAGGCCACCTACCATCGTCGAGATGTTTGGCTTTAAAAAGCCAACACCAGCAACGATTAGTATGAGACCGGTAAAAAAGGCCCATTCTGCATTAACAGCTAGAATCCCATGACCTGCACAGAGGAGCAATCCCCCGAGCATCACAGCCTTTTTTTGACCAATAAATTTGTCGGCAATCCAGCCTCCAGGAATCGAAGTTAAATACACAAACATAGTATAGGTTCCATAAAACCCAATCGTTTCGGCATTCGACCAACCGTAACCCGATTGCGGATCTCCCATGATTATCGGAGCTGCTAAAAAGAGTGTCAAAATAGCACGCATTCCATAGTAAGAGAAACGTTCCCACATTTCTACAAAGAACAGTACATATAAACCTACAGGATGTCCTCTAAATTCTTTCTCGTGGGGTAATTTGCTTACAGTCGACATATAATTATGTATTAGTTAGTTAGGTTTTAATTTAATAGATGTTCCTTTACAAAATTGGTCATCTTAGTATATAGGTGAAGGCGCGTATTGCCTCCATAAATTCCGTGATTTTTGTCTGGATACATGGCCCAATCAAATTGTTTGTTAGCCTGTACCAAAGCCTCAACAAGGCGAGTACTGTTTTGTACATGCACATTGTCGTCTGCCGTACCATGCA
The DNA here is from genome assembly GCA_003229235.1 of Flavobacteriales bacterium. Classification (GTDB taxonomy): domain Bacteria; phylum Bacteroidota; class Bacteroidia; order Flavobacteriales; family Flavobacteriaceae; genus Gilvibacter. The sequence goes on from QIIH01000323.1 coordinate 5,913, forward strand.
CCAATAAGAAATCTCCTTTGAGCTTTTCTACATGATTGATAGGCGAATTGTTATTATATCCGTCTGGGTTTTCTTGGGGAGTACTCATAAAACGCTCGGTATAAACGGTATCATAAAAACGCCAGCTTCCTACTGGAGCAACTGCAATGGCCATAGAGAAGGTGTCACTAGCTTGAAACAGACAATTAGCAGACATAAATCCGCCATAACTCCAACCCCAAATACCAACACGACTAGCATCAATATAAGGTAGTTCTCCTAGCTTTTTTGCTGCAGCAATTTGATCCTCAACTTCGTATTTTCCTAGCTCAAGTTGCGTCATCTTTTTAAAATCACGCCCTTTAAGTCCAGTACCACGACCGTCTACACAAACAACGACAATTCCTTGTTGTGCTAACATTTGATGCCAATAATCGTTACTCCCACCCCAACGATCAGAAACATTCTGAGAGCCAGGCCCTGAGTATTGGAACATAAATAAGGGATAGGTTTTTTCCGGATCAAAATCGGCAGGCTTAATGGTATACATATTAAGGTCTTCGCCATTTATGGCAATGGTCGAGTATTCCTTTTTAGACATTTGATAGCCAAACAACTTTGTACGTAAGGTCGAATTATTTTTAATTTCTCTCACTTCTTTTCCGTCTAATGCATTGCGCAGAGAATAGATTGGAGGAATTTCGGAACTAGAATACGTATTGATAAAATAACTATAGTCTGCACTAAAAGAAGCGCTATTATTACCCTTTCGGCTGCTTAATTTTACTTTGTTCTTTCCGTTAGACAGTACCGAATACACATCGCGATAAATACTACCTTCTTCCGAACTCTGATAATAAATACGCCCTGTATTATCGTCAAAGCCATAATATTTGGTTACTTCCCAATCGCCTTTAGACACTTGATGCAGTAGCTTTCCTGTTTTGTCGTACTGGTAAATATGGTTCCAGCCGTCTTTTTCGCTAGTCCATATAAAGCTGTTATCCTCTAAAAACGTAAGATCGCTTGTAATGTCTACATACGCCTTATCTGTCTCTTGTAGTATCAATTCAGAAGAAGCATCGCTACCGTTTACAAATACCAAATCGACTGTATTTTGCTTGCGATTAGTTAATTGAACACTCAATACATTGGCGTCGTTAGTCCATTCTAGTCTAGGAATATAATAATTGTTATACCCAGACAAATCTACCTTTTTAGTGCTTTTTGAATTTAAATCGTACAAATGCAAACTCACTTTTGCATTGGCTTCCCCAGCCTTAGGATACTTAAAAACCTGTTGTTTTTGATATAGATCTTTACCATAAACATCCATAGAAAACTCGTTTACCTTAGATTCATCAAAACGAATAAAGGCCAATTTTTGTCCATCCTCGCTCCAATCAAAGGCGCGAACAAAACCAAACTCTTCTTCGTATACCCAATCGGTAATACCGTTTATGATGGCATTCTTTTTACCATCTCTTGTGATTTGCATAGTCTTCTCTGTTGACAAATCTTTTAGGTATAAATTATTTTCAAACCCATATGCTATTTTGCTTCCGTCTGGGCTAAAAGTGGGCTCCTGAATTTTATCGTCGGACACCTTATTAAGTGCCTTAGTTTTTAAATCGTACACATAATAGGTCCCTATAGAAGATCGTCTGTAAACAGCCTCTATTTGTGTGGCGAGCAACATTTTATACTCATTATCACTTAACGTATAGCTAACTATAAATTCGACACCATCAAGATCGTCGGTATTCACCATGGTACGCACCAAACTAGACGTTGCATAATCATAAACATCTACGGTAGAAGCGCGTGCCTCCCGGTCGTAATTAAGTACTACATATTCTTTACCGTTGTCTAGAGATTGAAGCCTATCTAAACGCTCTGTCCTGAATTCTCCTTGCCAAATTTCTTCTAAAGTGATTTGTTTTTTTTGAGCGATTGCTACTGTGGTGCTTAAAAAGATAACACACCAAAACCATTTTGTAAGCGGCATATAATTGCTATTATTTAATTGGAATACCAAGTTTACTAAAAAATAGTCAAAAAAAGGCCTATTTTTCTGTTAATCCCGTATAATGTATTAGAACTCCGTTATCAGGGGCAAAATAGTATATTTGTACAGCAAATTATAGTTCTCTATGGCAAAACCAGTAAGTGGCTTTTCTAAATGCACTAAAGACCAAAAAATTGAGTGGCTAGCATCTAATTATTTTGCAGATGCTAATCAAGGATCTGCTGTGCTAAAGCAATATTGGAATGACAACCAAAAATTACAAAAACTACACGATGAGTTTATAGAGAATGCCGTTACCAATTACTATTTACCCTTCGGAATTGCTCCCAATTTTTTGATTAACGATATCTTATACGCCCTACCAATGGCCATAGAAGAGAGCTCTGTGATAGCGGCAGCAAGTAACTCTGCTAAGTTTTGGCTGGACAAAGGTGGGTTTAAAACTCATGTAAAAGGCACTATTAAAAGCGGGCAGGTTCACTTTAACTTTAACGGGCCCTCAGATTTATTACGCACGTTTTTTGACAGCGTTAAAGCCTTGCTTCTAGAAGGTACTCAGGCAATTACCACTAGCATGGAACGGCGCGGTGGCGGAATTATTAGCTTAGAATTGGTCGATCTATCCGCAGAACTATCAGACTATTACCAAATAAATGTTCGTTTTGAGACCAAGGACGCCATGGGTGCCAATTTTATAAATAGCTGTCTAGAACTTATTGCAACAAATCTAGATAGACAAGCCGCCAATTATGAGAAATTTATTTCGAATAATTATTCTCTGAGTATTGTACTGAGTATTTTATCAAATTATGTGCCCGAATGCGTCGCTACGGCTACTGTAAGCTGCCCAATATCTCTATTAGCAACCGAATCGATTTCGGGGCTAGAGTTTGCGAATAAGTTTGTAAGAGCGATCGATATTGCCAATGCCAGTGTACAACGTGCCGTAACACATAACAAAGGGGTTATGAATGGTATAGATGCTGTTGTTTTGGCTACTGGCAATGATTTTAGGGCAATCGAAGCAGGAGTACATTCGTATGCCGCAAAAAGCGGGAAATATAAAAGCATTACGCATGCAAAAATAGAAGACGGTATTTTTAGTTTTTGGATAGAAGTCCCTTTGGCTTTAGGAACTGTAGGTGGCCTCACCAATTTACATCCATTGGTAAAGCTAAATCTCGAAATTTTAAAGAACCCAAGCGCTCCACAACTTATGCAATTGGTAGCAACTGCAGGACTCGCTCAAAACTTTGCGGCAATTAAATCTCTTATCACTACCGGAATTCAGAAAGGACATATGAAGATGCACCTTAAAAACATTCTGAATCAATTAGAGGCAACTCAAGAAGAAAAAGTTGCCGCTATTGAGCATTTTAGCATTGTTGCTGTAACACATGCCGCGGCCAAAAATTTTATAAACTCCTATCGCAACCGTTAGTGAAAATAACTTATTACAGCAACGGAAAACTACTTATCACTGGAGAATATCTAGTACTCGATGGGGCTCAAGCCCTAGCCGTCCCTACTAAATTTGGGCAAAGT
>QIIH01000146.1 GCA_003229235.1 Flavobacteriales bacterium
TTTGTCAAAGATTTTAACTAACGAATTTCTTTTATAAGTAAGGTTCACAAAATCTTTCTGTGCCAACTCATTGCAGTCATTAAAGGCGTTGAGTAGCTCTTGTTTAAAAGCAACATTACTTGCTACCTGATTACCAACTAGGTAACGCACATTAATTAACGGAATTAATTTGTCACCCTGTTTTGTATAAAAATATTCTTTAATCCCTTCTTTTTCGTATAAAAACAAGTTTGCTGTCCCAGTGACCAGTAGATTAAGAAGCGCTGTACGAGTTTCAAAAACAGGTTCTTTAGAATACGTTAAATTGTTCAAATTATTGGTAGAAACATCCAAATCAAAGGTTTTCTTGATATAGGTGTCACCGCCATTTACACTGAATCCATTCATTTGCGCTAGCGAAATCTTTTGTCGCTCACTTTGAGTAGAGGTTTTAAATTGAATTGAACTTGGGTTGCTTTTCCAATCCTCATTTTTAATAAGGCCCGATATTTTTTGATTGGCAGAATTTAAATAATGCCCAGGTTGATAACCTTTTTGTGCTAAAATTGCAGTAGAAATAAACAAGGACAAAAGTAAAGTTGTGATAATTTTCATAAACAAAAGTAGGGTTAAACTAAGGCCGCAAGATAAAAGATTCTTACATTTCAGATATGCTCAAACGAACAATTAACAACAACAATTGTTTGTTCTCTTAGGGTTGATTCTTAAGGGTAGCTGTTTGCTCATCTGGATAACATTCTTGAGCCGCGCTAACAGTATCAATTTTGTTTGCTGGCGATAAATAAGCAACGCCTAAACCAAGACCTCTAACAATTAATAGGCATGCCATAATCGCGATTGCAAACGGAGCAATTTTCTGAATATGTCTCTTTATAATTGGACTGAGTAGTTTTCGTAAAAAAATAACAGCGGTCATTAATGGGATGGTACCTATTCCAAATATCATCATGTATAAACTGCCCTGCCATACAGAACCTAAAGTTAATGCTGTAAAGGCGGCAATGTATACCATTCCGCAGGGTAAAAAGCCATTTAAAAAACCAAGACTCAAGAAAGTGTCTAAAGTCTTGTTTTTAAGATTTAATCCAATTCGACTTTTTATTTTCTGAAGCAACCTATGATACCAAGCGATATTGAATTTCAATTTTTTGGCGGTATACGGAAGTAACAGCACTAATAGCATTGCAACACCAATAAGAATAGAGATATATTGCTGAATTCCTAACAAATTAAAGCCTTTGCCTAGTAACCCAATGATTATACCAATAAGGGTATAGGCAAAGATTCTGCCTAAATGATAGCTTATTACTTGAAAAGTGCCTTTTATTATGTTGTTTCGGTCTATAGGGAGTAAAAAGGCAATAGGGCCACACATTCCCACACAGTGAAAACTACTTACAAGCCCAAGAATGAGTGCGGTCCAAAGCATTAATAGTAAATTTTTTCCTCATATAAATGAGGCTTATCATTATAAGTAAATTGAACAGATATGTTCCAACGCCCGTCTACCAAGCGATCTTTAGGTATGAGCAAATTAGCTCCCGAAATTTGCAAAGGGATTGTAAAATCGAGCTGCTTATTAGACGGCCTGTATAAGGATACGGTGCCAATAAGCTGTTGAGTGAGTAGGGTGTCGGGAAAAGTAAGCTCCAAACCTTGTTCTGTTCTAGAAGAGCCTATGGGCACATTAAGGGCGGCAAAGTTTTTACGAGCAAGCAGCTTGTCTTCTAAAAGGAGTTCTTGCTTAAAGTAATCTTCTTCTACCAATTCGTAACTGTATCGATCGTCTGTAGTCATTTTGATGACCAAAAAAAGGATGAATCCTATAAATAAAACCATGCCTATAACTAAACCTGTCCCCCAATTAATTTTTATCTTTCCCATATGCGTTTATTTATAACTTCTAGGCCCTAAAAAAGTTGTCTTTGTTGATTCGATTAAAACTCCATTGCTGTAAACCGCTATCGTAACTTTGTCTTTGTCTTCTTTAATTTCACTTCGCGGCATTTCTATAAATAATGTACCTTCTGTTAACCCTTGCTTAGGAATGGAGAATTCACTTTTATTTACGAGGATAATAGTGCCTTTATGTGAAGTTAATTTAAAAGAAACGTCGTCTATTTGTGAGGTGGTCTTGTTAACCACTTTATAAGTAAACACATTACTAATAATGTTATTATCCTTGCGTTCGTACAATTGGCCAGGTAATCTCAAAATTGTAGCCTCTACATCGTTGCGCAAAAAAAGCATCCCCACAAAAACCGATATTAGAATAAACAACACCGCCGAATATCCTTTTAATCTTGCATTAAATTTAAATGATGTTTTTTTTTCGATTTGATCTTCGCTTGCGAATCGAATCAACCCTTTAGGGAGGTTTACTGCTTCCATCATATGGTCACAGGCATCTATACAAGCCGTACAATTAACGCATTCAAGCTGTGTCCCGTTTCTAATATCAATTCCAGTGGGGCAAACATGTACACACTGGAAGCAATCGATACAATCTCCTTTGCCTGTGGTAGGGCGGTCTTCATTTTTTTTAAATTTAGCGCGACCAGCTTCTTTTTCGCCTCGTTTGTGATCGTAAGCAACAACAATAGATTTATTGTCTAGCAACACACCTTGCAAGCGGCCATATGGGCAAGCAATAATACATACCTGCTCTCTAAACCAAGCAAAAATGAAGTAAAAGACTCCCGTAAAAATTAATAGAGAGATAAGTGTGCTTATATTACTTAATGGCCCCTCACTTATGTATCTAATCAAGGTGTCACCTCCTATTAGATATGCCAAAAAGACGTTGGCAATAATAAAAGAAATCAAAAAGAACACACTCCATTTTAGAACGCGTTTCTTTATTTTTTGTTTGTTCCAAGCTTGTTTTGCAAGTCGTATTTGAGCGCCTCGATCGCCATCTATCCAGTACTCAATACGCCGGAAAACCATTTCTAAAAAAATGGTTTGAGGGCATATCCAACCACAGAAAATCCGGCCAAAGGCCACCGTAAAGAAAATTACAAAAACCACCCCAATAAGTATCATAAGTACAAACAGATGAAAATCTTGTGGCCAAAATGGAAATCCAAAAATATTAAAACGTCTTTCTAAAATGTTGAACATTAATAGTTGATTGCCATTTACTTTAATAAAAGGCGCCAACAACAAAAAGGCCAGTAAAGAGTAGCTAACCAGTTTGCGGTATTGATAGAACCGCCCTGATGGTTTTTTAGGAAACACCCAAGCACGCTTACCCTTCTCGTCTATGGTGGCGATACTGTCTCTAAAAACTTCGTTATCGGGTGCCTCCACTAGGTGTTAATTGTTCACTTGTGTCTCGTCTGCACTCGGAATTGAATCGTTTAGTACAGCAGTTGCTTCACTTTCTTGTGAAGGATTTATATATAGTTCGCCTTCTGCTTTTTTGGGTTCATCAGGAGTGGTTCCTTGAAAAGTTAAAATATAACTAGCAACCTGTGCCATTTCTGCTGGTTTGAGTTCTGTCTTCCACGGGATCATTCCCTTTCCAGCTCGTCCTCCTTCAGATATGATTCCGAAAATATCTTTTATATCACCTCCGAGAATCCAATATTGATCGGTGAGATTAGGCCCGATCCCACCGCCGCCGTCAGACTTATGACAAGCAATACATTTTTCTTCAAAAATAGCCTTCCCAGCTTTTAGGTCACTCTCTTCTGTGAGTACAACTACAGTGTTAATATCAACTAAATCCTTCGCATTTTTTTTGTATTCTGCTACCTCAAGATTGGCTTGTTCTATAGCTGCAACGTACTCCTCTATTTGAGTCTCTCCTTGAAAAATATGATATTTTGCCATATATACAAAGGCAAACACTATAGTGGCATAAAACCCGTAAACCCACCAAGGTGGAAGGTTGTTATCTAGTTCTTTAATACCATCGTAGTTGTGATCTAGGATTATTTCGTGTTCATCTTCTATAGGTTTACTGCCCAACGATTTTTTATAGATACGCTTTATCCATCCAAAATTTTTATCTTTAAGTCTCGCACTAGCCTCGTCGTAGCGGGCTTGCTTTTCGGGTGTCATTGCTCGGTATAAAATCGAATTTAAACTCGTGATACAAATTTCGATAGCAATTGCGAATACCAGGATAAATCCTAATACCGCCCAAAAAATTGGGTATTTCACATAAGCGTTTTGGTCTCCAGTTTGAGCGACAAATTCCAATAGATAAAAAGCGAGTATTACTACTAAAATTACGCGGATATATGATGCTAATGTCTTCATGATGATGTGTTATTTGGATCTTCATCTAAAGGCATATTACTCAGTTTAGTGATGTGCTCCTTTTTTGCAGTAAATACCCACCAAAAAAGTGCGGCAAAAAATACAAAGAAGATGAGAAGTGAAATTATTGGATAAATGGCAACGCCATCGATACTCTCCAAACTACCTTTTGCAAATTTTAACATAACAAATTGGTTTTATGGGGTTTGAGGATTATTTTGAATTATTTTTATATCCGTTCCAAGGCGCTGTAGATAGGCGATAAGTGCTACCACTTCACGACTTTTTATCGGGATAAATTCTTCGCCGTTTTGTGCAGCGATCTCTTGATTTTCTTTATAGCTTAATGCAAAGTCTGGATCTTCTAATAAATTTTGTTCTATTTGGCTAGCTTGCTCATTCATCCATTCTTGAGCCGTATCAATTTGCTCTTGTGTATAAGGAACTCCTAAGGCAACCATGACATTCATTTTTTTCTCGGTCATCGAAACATCCAAGGTATTTTTAAGCAGCCATTTATATGATGGCATGATAGAACCTTCTGAAGTAGATTGCGGATCGTACAAATGATTGAGGTGCCAACTATCAGAATATTTTCCACCTATCCTAAAGAGGTCGGGTCCTGTGCGTTTACTTCCCCATAAAAATGGATGATCATATACATATTCACCAGATTTAGAATAAGGACCATATCGTGCTACTTCTCCTCTAAATGGTCGAATCAGTTGCGAGTGGCAAGTATTACATCCTTCTCTAATGTAGATGTCTCTACCTTCTAATTCTAGCGGAGAATAAGGCTTGACGGTCGATATTTTTGGAACATAGTCGTCTACTATTAACGAAGGAATTATCTGTACAGCTCCACCAATCAAAATGGCTATTGTAGCATATATAGTAAGCTTAACAGGGCGACGCTCTAACCAAGTGTGAAAACCTTCTTTACTAGTTCTCTTTTTGGTGACTTTTTGTAATGGCATTGCTTCGGCCAATTCGTCTGTAACATTGCTACCTTGTCTAATAGTCATTACTACATTATAGAGCATAATAAAAGCACCAATAATATACATACTACCTCCAATGGCACGCATCCAATACATTGGCATTATTTGATCTACGGTCTCTAAAAAGTTACCGTAAGTAAGTTGCCCGTCTGGATTAAACTGTTCCCACATAGAAGCCTGTACAAATCCTGCTACATACATTGGGATCGTGTATATTATTATACCCAAAGTCCCAATCCAAAAATGTGCATTAGCCAATTTGATCGAAAATAACTTAGTTTTAAATAATCTTGGAATCAGCCAGTAAATCATTCCAAAGGTTAAAAAGCCATTCCAAGCTAGGGCACCTACGTGAACGTGGGCAATAATCCAGTCGCTAAAGTGTGCAATGGCATTTACGCTTTTAAGCGACAATAAAGGCCCTTCGAAAGTAGCCATGCCATATCCGGTAATGGCCACAACCATAAACTTAAGTACGGGGTCGGTTCTTACTTTATCCCAAGCACCACGTAAGGTTAAGAGCCCATTTATCATTCCTCCCCAAGAAGGTGCGATAAGCATAATAGAGAAAGCAACTCCTAAATTCTGCGCCCAATCTGGTAAGGTAGAATACAATAAGTGATGAGGTCCTGCCCAAATGTAAATAAAGATGAGTGACCAAAAGTGAACGATAGACAAACGATACGAATACACTGGTCTGTTTGCCGCCTTTGGAATAAAATAGTACATCAATCCCAAGAACGGAGTCGTTAAAAAGAAGGCAACCGCATTATGGCCGTACCACCACTGTACTAATGCATCTTGAACTCCCGCATACATCGAATAACTTTTTAATGCACTTACAGGAAGCGCCATACTGTTTACAATATGCAGTATCGCCACGGTAACAAACGTTGCCAAGTAAAACCAAATAGCAACATATAAATGACGCTGTCTTCTCCTTAAAATGGTTCCGATTAAATTAATTCCAAAAACCACCCAAATCACCGCAATTGCGATATCAATTGGCCATTCTAGTTCGGCATATTCTTTAGATGTTGTATATCCTAATGGCAGCGTAATCGCTGCTGAGACAATTATTAGTTGCCATCCCCAAAAGTTTATTTTGCTCAATGCATCGCTAAACATGCGCGTTTTGAGTAATCGTTGAGTACTATAATATACTCCAGCGAATATAGCGTTACCAACAAATGCAAAAATTACGGCATTGGTATGTAGAGGTCTGAGACGCCCAAAGCTAAGCCAAGAAATTCCATCGGTTAGGTTGGGAAACATAAACATAAATGCGAGCAAAAGCCCAACACTCATCCCTACTAAGCCCCAAATTATGGTTGCTATTAAAAAGTTCTTGACGATTTTATTGTCATAATAAAATTGTTGAGCTTCCATACAGTATTAATTCTTTACGGTTGATGATTTAATTTCGGTTGAGTTGGGTTTTTCTTCTACATTTGTGGGGACTAGCTCGTCCTCAAAAAGCATACGAACAGAGGGCGTGTAGGTATCGTCGTATTGCCCTTTTTTTACAGAAATGATAAAGGCAATAAGAAAGACCAAAGCCACAAGTATGCTAATTGCAAGCAAAAGATATATAATGCTCATACCTAATAAATATGGAGTAAAAGTATGGGAGTAGAAAAGATCAAAATATGACAAGTGTCACTTTTGCATAATTCTTTTAACGAAGTATTTTTTGTCCGTAATATTGAGTTGTCAACGTGGTAAAGACTACAATCGTTATTGAGCTCAATGGCATTAAGATAGCGGCAACTAATGGCGATAATACTCCTGTTACAGCAAAACTAAGCCCTACTATATTGTAGAGAAGGGATATCGCAAAACACCAATAAATTAAGCGTCTGCCTTTTTTTGCTAACTTTAAAATTAAGTCCAACTTGCTTAGTTTTGCTGCGCTTAAAATAATATCGCTGGCTGGGGTAAATACATTTATATCTTCTGTGATGGCAACACCTACGTTACTTTGGGCCAATGCGCCAGCATCATTTAGGCCATCACCAATCATCATTACTTTCGCCCCATTTTGTTGTAAATCGCTAATAAATTGCAATTTGTCGTCGGGTTTTTGATTAAAATGCATTTGTGTGCTATCGGGTAAAAACGTATAAAGATTATCTTTTTCTCCTGGATTGTCACCCGAAAGTATGTACAGTTTATGATGTCTGTCTAGGTTGCTAAATAAATTAGAAAGGCCATTTCGATAACTAGCTGTATATACATAATGCCCTTTGTATTGATCGTTAGAGTTAATGTGGATTGCCGTCTGAATAGGCAAATTTTTGACAGTACTCCCAGCAAATTGTGCCGATCCTAAGTGCAATACTGTTGTGTCTTTTGCGGCTCTAATTCCATGGCCAATTTGTTCGTCATAACTGTCTAAAGTGGTAATTTCTTGTCGTTTTAACTCGTTATAAAGTGCTTGACTCAAAGGGTGGTTCGAGGCTCTAACAGAATTATATAAAAGCGTGTGTTCTTGAACCGTTAAAGGGTGTCCGTAATAAGTAAAGACGCTTTTAGCATTTGTGGTTAAGGTTCCTGTTTTATCAAAAACCAAGGCATCTATTTGTGAAAGTTGTTCTAGTGCCTGTGAATTTTTTATATAACATTTTTCTTTACCAAAAATTCTAAGCAAATTACCATAAGTGAAAGGTGCAGCTAAGGCGATTGCACATGGGCAGGCAACAATTAAAACAGCCGTAACTACATTAAAAATGTGAGCAGGATTAATATACCACCACACAAGTGCACTAACAACCGCAATCGAAATAATAGTAATGGTAAAGCTCTTGCTAATTTGATCTGTAAGAGTTTTAAACGAGCTGGAATTAGTAGCATTGGGAATGGTATCGCTCCATAACTGAGTGAGATAACTTTGGGCGACCGCCTTTTTTACTTTTACTTCTATTGCTCCAGCTTGTTGTTTTCCGCCAGCATAAAGAAAATCTCCTTTCGTTTTTATTATTGGAGTCGCTTCGCCAGTCACAAAACTGTAATTAATATGAGCGGTTCCTTTGAGCAAAATTGCATCTACCGGAATAATCTCATTATTTCTAATAAGAATTTTGTCGCCCTTCTTAATATGCTGAATTGCCGTCCCTTGTTCTTTAATTTCTCCCGATTTTAAGGTAATAAGTTTGGTTACGGCTATCGGAAAATAGGATTTATAATCACGTTCAAATGACAAATATTGATAGGTCCTTTGCTGAAAAAACTTGCCAATTAGCAAAAAGAAGACCAAGCCAGTTAAACTATCAAAAAACCCAGAACCCCAATCAAAAATGATATCTAAAGTACTACGAATAAATAGCACCGATATACCCAAGGCAATCGGGACATCTATGTTTAGTTGTTTGCTCTTTAGGCCTTTAAATGCGCTTGTAAAATATTCCTGTGCGCTGTAAAATATCACCGGCAAAGCAAAAGCAAACATTAGCCATCTAAAAAGAGGTTTAAATTGTTCTAGCCAGAATTCGTTAACATCAAAATATTCTGGGAACGATAAAAACATAACATTACCAAAGGCAAAGCCAGCAACTCCCAATTTGTATGTCAGGCTGTGATTATTGGATGTTGTCTTTTTATTTTTCTGAGCGTAATTAATGTTAGGCGTATATCCTATTTTGTCGAGTAATATGACAACTTTTTTAAGGCTTGTAGTGCTAGTATCGTATCTTATTTGAATAGTTTTTTTAGGAAAATTCACAGAAGATTGAACCACCCCCGGAACAATTTTAGATAAGTTTTCTAAAACCCAAATACACGAACTACAGTGAATGTTAGGAATCAACAAGCTCACAATTTCATAGGGAGGTTCTCCAAAGCTAATAAGGCTTTCTATAATTTCTGGATTGTCTAAATATTCATAATGCTGCTGCACAGAACTCTTTGTAGTACCGGGATGTGCTTCTAAATCGTAAAAATAGCACAAATCACTTGCCTCAAGAATTTCGTATACGGTTTTACAGCCGTTACAACAAAAATCTTTGTCCTTAAAACGGATACGCAGCTCTTTACAGGAATCACCGCAGTGATAACACGAAGTCATACTATTAAATTTGCTCAAAAACCTTTAAACCTGAGTTCGACCTAAAATTTAATTTACAGAGTTCTAAGAAAAAGTGAGATTTGAAATGTAAAATTTAAAGGAATATCTAGATATT
>QIIH01000306.1 GCA_003229235.1 Flavobacteriales bacterium
TTACAAACCGCCCCAGAAGATTTCAACCTTTTATTAGAACACATCGGTGAGTTCGATTTTGTTACCGGTGTTCGTGCAAACAGAAAAGACTCTTTTGTAAAAAATATGTCTTCAAAAATAGCGAACGGAATAAGAAGAACCTTTACCCACGACGGAATGGACGACACTGGTTGCCCTTTAAAGGTAATTAAAACAGAGTATGCAAAGCGAATACCTATGTTTAAGGGGTTACATCGCTTTTTACCAGCTATGATATTATTGCAAGAGGGTAAAATAAAACAGATTCCTGTACAGCATTTCCCTAGAATTGCCGGCATAGCTAAATACGGTGTTTGGAATAGACTCGTAGGCCCATTAATGGATTGTTTTGCCTATCTGTGGATGAAGAAAAAGTATATTAATTATACCGTAGCCAAAAAAGGATGAGTGTCTGGCTAATTTACACCATCGGATTTGTAGCACAGCTATTGTTTTCGGCACGGCTCTTACTACAGTGGTTTTTATCTGAAAAAAGCAAGAAGGTAGAGACCCCTTCTCTATTTTGGAAGATTAGTTTGCTCGCATCTTTTCTACTCTTTTTATATGGATATTTAAGAGACGACTTTGCTATTATGCTTGGGCAATCACTTACCTACTTTATATATATACGCAATTTACATCTGCAGGGCCATTGGCAAAAAGCCCATGTACTTTTTAGAGGGTTTTTGATATTTTTCCCAATTGCTGTAGTATTTTATGCCTACAATAATGGCGAATACGACCTTGAAGCTTTGTTAAAGAATGAAGCAATTCCTGTCTGGCTTTTTTGGTTGGGCATAGTTTCTCAGCTGCTATTTACCTTCCGATTTATTTATCAGTGGTTATATTCAGAAAAAAAGAAAGAGTCCCAATTACCTTTAGGGTTTTGGATATTGAGTGTTTCTGGTGCTAGTTTAATTTTACTTTATGCCGTTTTTAGAAGAGACCCTGTTTTACTCTTTGGGCATGGCGCTGGCTTAATTATCTATCTTCGCAACATCATGATTTATAAAAAACAACATGAAGTGGTTTAAAGACAATCCTATCGGGCTTATTTTACTTGCATGCATTCCGTTGTTTTTTATTAATCTAGGGGAGTTGTATGTAAACATCATGGAGGCGCGTAATTTTATTACAGCTCGCGAAATGTTGGTAGACGACAATTGGATTTTTACTACTATTAACGGAGAACCACGCTACCAAAAACCCCCTTTACCTACATGGCTTACTGCCTTTTCTGCTTCAATATTTGGCGCAAAAAGTCTTTGGGGCTTGCGTTTGCCCGCAGCGCTGGCAGCCAGTTTTCTGGCCGTTTATGGCTATAAATTGAGCCATAAACAAACGCAAAACAACACGTTATCTTTAATTGGGGCGTTTATTTTAATGACCTCATTTTATATATTGTTTGCTGGCCGAAATGGGCAATGGGACATCTTTACCCATGCTTTTATGATGGGTGGCATATACTATTTATACCTCTTTTTTGAAAGTGATCAAGGCCGTTATAAAAATGCAATGATCGCCGCTGTCTTAGTTGGCGCATCGTTTATGAGCAAAGGCCCAGTATCGCACTATGCCTTAATGCTACCATTTTTAATTTCGTACGCAATAGTATATCGCTATAGAGGTTTTAGAAAAAAGTGGTTACCACTAATAATATTATTAGTCATTGCCTTTGTTATTTCGGGTTGGTGGTATTGGTATACATATACTTTTGATACGGCAGCTGTAAAAAAAATTACAGATCGAGAAACTTCAAATTGGATTAGTTATAACGTACGTCCATTTTATTATTATTGGAGCTTTTTTACACAATCCGGAATATGGACGATTCCTGCTTTTATTGGGCTTCTTTACCCCTATTTAAAGAACCGAGTTTCTAACAAAAAAGACTATACATTTTCGCTAATTTGGACTATGGCTTCGGTTGTTTTGTTATCGATTATTCCAGAAAAAAAATCACGCTACCTACTTCCTGTATTAATTCCTATGGCTTGGAATTCGGCTTATTATTTAGAATATTTAATCTTGCACTTTAAAGTTCTCAAAGACAAAAAAGAAACCTTGCCAGTGTATTTTAATTTTGGACTTATTGGGATGATTGCAATTGTATTCCCTTTTGCTGGAATTTTTATTTTAAAACATCTCGCGCAAGATGCTTCTAGCCTTATTTGGTATATTTTATTAGGATTATTTTTGGTTGTTATTGGTATTTTTATCCTTCAAAACTTGAAGAGAAAACGCATGGATCGTGTTTTTAAAGGAGTGATCGCTTTCGTAATTGCCGTCATGTGTTTTGGAATGCCGCTTTCTAAGTCTATTACAATAAATCCGATGTATAGACCTATGAGTGATTTAAATGCTCAAAACCTAGAGTTTCCTATTTACGAATATTCCTTTTTTACTCCTGAGCTGATTTTTGATTACGGCAAACCTTTGCCTGTAATAAATCAAAACGGAGCTCTTATAAAACCTGACCATAAGGTGTATGGCGTTTTAGTTTCGGAAGAAAAAGTAACAGACTTTTTAAAGAAATTTGAAGGTGAGCGTATTGAGGCTATTGATCGATTTGACATGAATCCTCAACCGGCAAATAGCAGGAGTCATAAGACACGTCTGGCCAGAACACTTTATAAGGTAACTAATAGAAATTAGAGATTAGGCTGCTAATTTTAATCGTTTTACTGCGAATTGTTGCAACTTATAAAAAATCCAACCTGATACCCCGCCTACAGCCATTCCAACAATTATATCGACCGGATAGTGCACTCCTACATAAACTCGGCTATACGCCACTAAAAACGCCCAAAATAGCATTATAAAAGGTACGTATCTAAACCATTTTCGCAACAGTAAACTTATAAATACAGCTCCTGCCATCGTACTAGTGGCATGGCCAGAAAAGAAGCTAAACTTTCCGCAGCGCGGAGCAACATATCTAATAACTTCTTGCAAGGACGCTTCTTGGCAGGGCCTTGGTCTTTTAATCGTGTCTTTAAAAAAGCTTGTTAGCTGATCCGTAAAAGTGATCATTAATGCCGTGACTACTAAAATAGTGAGCCCCACCTTCCAGCCGTACTTTTTAAAAACTAAAAACAACAAAATCGCATAAATCGGGATGGAGGCAAATTTATTTGTAATCACAAGCCAAAGGCCGTCCCAGGTGGAAGAGCCTAAACCATTTAAATAAATAAACAGTTCTCTATCTAATTCTAAAAGCGAATCAATCATCTTTATATCTTGAAACTTCTCTATCGTAAAAATCGCTAGCCAACTGAATCGTTTGCTCGGTTTCTGTCTCCAATTCTTTTTGATCGTGTTGATCAAACTCTTCTAACCAATCGATCTCATCATTTTCCAGATTAATTATAAAGCGTGGGAATTCAGTATGTACCACAAAAACACTATCTGGAAAATCTGTATTATCAGCAAGTAAAAATTTGGGTAATTCCATGGCGTGAGTGTATTTGGTAAAAATAACAATTAATTATTGCCCTAACTAGGCGGCTTCTAATTCTTGTTCTTTGTCTTTTTGTCTGATTAATTTTTTGCTTAAATAATTGAAGCGAATCAAAAGCAACACGCCAGATGTTGTTAACCCGGCAAGTAATCCCATCCAAATACCTGCACTTGCATATTCTGTGTGTAGCCCTAAGTAATAGGAGATGGGAAAGCCAACCATCCAATAGGCAATAAAAGTAATGAGTGTAGGAATCTTTACGTCTTGCATTCCACGAAGCGCACCTAATATGACCACTTGTATGCCATCAGAAATTTGAAATACAGCCGCAACTATTAACAGCTTTGCCGCGATACTAACAACTTCAAAATTGTCGTTGAAGTTTACAGCATCGTCAAAATCGACATATATTTTAGGCAATGATGCATTAAACAAAACAAAAATAATGGCAAATATAACCGCCAAGATTGTTGTTAAAAATAAGATTGAAAACGCAATACGTCTTAACTCTCTATATCGTCGTAATCCATTCTGATTTCCAACTCTAACCATTGCTGCAACGCTTAAGCCCATGGCTATCATAAAGGTCATCGTAGAAAGGTTTAAAGCAATTTGATTTGCTGCCTGCGGATTCTTTCCTAAAATTCCTGAAAGCCAAATAGCAGCAGTAAAAATGGCCACTTCAAAAAACATTTGCAAGGCAGATGGGAAGCCTAAATTGATTAATCGTCTTATGCCCTCTTTTGTTAAGGTAAACAGCTTTATCCCTATCACATAAAACTGAGATTTTAAATTTCGCTTCATAATAAGCCACAGATACACCAGCATAATAACCCGAGATACAAGCGTGCCTATTGCGGCCCCAACGATTCCTAATTCTGGAAAACCAAACTTCCCGAAAATAAGTAAATAATTGAGTACAATGTTTACAATATTAGCCAACAATGTCGCATACATAGGTGCCTTCGTCATTGATAAACCGTCACTGCATTGCTTAAATGCCTGAAAAATTACAAGTGGAATTAGAGAAAAGGCAACCAAATCTAAATAAGGCATTGCGAGTTTAACAACCTCTTCTGGTTGCTTCATAAGATACATGAGAGGCTTTGCAAAATAGACCATCAAAAACAATAAGACCCCAAATACCGTACATAAAAAGAGCCCATGTTTAAAAGCATTCTTCCCTTTAGCTGCATCTCCTTCTGCATCGGCCGCAGCTACTAATGGTGTTATGGCGGTAGAAAACCCAATCCCCAACGACATGGCAATAAACATAAAGCTATTCCCCAGAGAAACGGCAGCAAGTTCTGCCGTTCCTATTTGTCCAACCATGATGTTGTCTACAAAACTAACAAAAGTATGCCCGAGCATCCCTAGCATGACAGGAGCTGCCAATCGCCAGTTATATCTAAATTCTTTTGTGTATTGAGTTAATTGCACGGTGTACAAAAAAAATATTTTTCAAAGGTAATACGAATCCGCTTTGGTCGCTTACCCATTTTAGATTTTTTAATACCTTTAGAAAAAAGATCATGACACATTCAGCAGATACACCAGAAGAATATTTACAGGTTATTCCAGAGGAACGTAGAGCCGCAATGACCAAATTGCATCAGACTATTTTAGATAATCTTCCTAAAGGTTTTGTGACTCAAATTAATTATGGGATGATTGGTTATGTGGTTCCACACTCAAAATATCCGAACGGTTATCACTGCGATCCAAAGTTGCCATTACCATTTATGCATATTGCCTCACAAAAGAGTTTTGTTGCAGTGTATCATATGGGTGTGTATTCAGATCCCGAACTCATGAAATGGTTTGTTGGAGAATATCCCAAATATGTAAAAACCAAATTAGACATGGGAAAAAGCTGTGTTCGCTTTAAAAAAATTGAAACAATACCTTACCAACTTATCGCACAATTAGCGTCTAAAATGACCCCCGACGATTGTATTAAGCGCTACGAAGCAGCCTTTCTGAAAAAGTAAATTTTACTTTATTCCATATTTGTCAAATAGATAAACAAGGCTGGTCATGGCCGCTGCTCCTAACTCTAACTCTCGTTTGTTAATAGCGTCAAAAGTGTCGTTAGGTGAGTGATGATAATCAAAATAACGCTGAGAATCGGGGCGTAATCCGCTAAGCACAATTCCTGATTCTTTTTTTAATGGACCAATATCGGCACCACTACCACCTCTAGTAAAGGATTGAGTTAAATAAGGTTCAAAAAGAGGCTTCCAAGACAATACTTGCTCAAAGTTTGCATCATCGCAATCAAATGAAAAGCCAAGAGGAGTAAAACCTCCAGCATCGCTCTCTAAGGCAAAAACATGATTTTCGCCTTTATCTTGAGCCACTTTGGCGTACTCCGTTCCACCTCGAAGGCCGTTTTCTTCGTTCATAAATAACACTACGCGAATACTGTGCTTTGGCTTGTAATTTGCATTTTTAAGTAACCTCAACACTTCCATAGATTGCATGCATCCTGCACCATCGTCATGTGCACCATCACCAGTATCCCAAGAATCTAAATGCCCACCAACAACAAAATACTTGTCAGGAAACTCAGTTCCTGTAATCTCTCCAATTACATTATACGATTGAACATCGGGCAATGTTTCGCAGGCAATATCTATCGAAAACACAACATCAGTTTTACTTTTAATTGCGGTACTTAGCGCATCTGCATCGTTTGTACTTATGGCTACTGCCGGAATTCTGTCTTCTGGGGCAAGCTCGCCATACGACATCGCTCCTGTATGCGGATAATCGTCTTGTCTAAGATTCATAGACCGCACAACTACTCCAACAGCACCAAACTTTTGTGCTTCTATTGCGCCTACGTGACGCTGGTCTACACAGCCTCCATAGGCTTGAAATGTATTTATTAAATTGGCCTGCATAGGGCGATTATAAAACACAATCTTACCTTCGATCTGCTTACGACCATATCGGGCTAAATCGTCAATTCCTTGTACTTCGATTACTCCAACTTCGCCTGTATTAGCTCCAATTGAACCTCCTAGGGCACAAACGTTAACATTTTTACGTACCCCGCTAGAATCATTAAACCACGCCACTTCCTGTCGTCCTCGAATCCAATGAGGCACCATAACCGGTTGTAGCCAAACTTTATCTAAGCCCAACTTATCCAATTCGACTTTGGTATAATCTACTGCCATTTGAGCCTGCTTAGAGCCCGATAATCTCCCGCCAATTTCATTAGACAGATAATCAAGCCAGTTATAGCTTTGACCATCTAAAAGAGATAGATCATAAAAATTACGAATCATTTGTTCGTCTGTACTTGTAGTGTTCTGAGCTAATAGCGTAGTCTGAAGGCACAGTAAAAGGGCAATAATAGGCAGTCTAATCATCGTTTATTCGTTTTCTAGTTGTTGTTTGTATTCAGGGATTTTAGCTTTTATCTCTGGATCCAGCTCTGGCTCAACAACATCTGTCATTGCCGTTAATTGGTTATGTAATATAGAAGCAATAATAAGGCGTGCACCTGGTTTGCTATCTGCCGGAATTACAAACCAAGGCGCATTTGCTGTTGAAGTTCTGTTTATAGCATCTTGATAGCATTCCATATAGCGATCCCATAATTTGCGTTCCTTTAAATCTCCAGAAGAGAATTTCCAATTTTTTTCTTTTTTGTCCAAACGTCTAAGCAATCTAAATTTCTGCTCGTCCTTGGATAAATGCAAATAAAATTTAAAGATTAAAGTTCCGTTTTGATGCAATGTCTTTTCAAAATTATTTATCTGCTCAAAACGCTTGTCCCAAAAGGCTTCGTTCACATCAGAGATATCGTGAACGTCTGGTAATTGTTCGCCTAAAATATATTCTGGATGTACTCGTGTAACCAAGACATTTTCGTAATGTGTTCTGTTGTGCACCCCAAATATTCCACGAGGTGGAATCGCAATATAGTGCCTCCATAAATAGTCGTGATCACGTTCAAGATCTGTCGGAACTTTAAAGCTGTGAACGCGAACCCCTCTTGAATTAAAATCCTTAAAAACTTCGCGAATAAGACTATCTTTCCCTGATGTATCCATTCCCTGCAAACATATCAAAGCTGCATATTTGTCGTGGGCATACATTCTATCTTGCCATTTACCAAGCTTTTTACGAACCCTGACAAGGGCATCTTCTAATAAGTCTTTGCTGCTATTAAAATCTTCTTTAGTAGCTAAGTCTGACAACTTTATAGGTGCCGTTACCTTATAGTCGTCTGCAGAAATCTGTTTCATAGGCTAAGTAATAAGCCTACAAGGTACTATTTTTAGAAATTATTTACTTGCAAAGGACTTCACATCTTCTTCAGAAACTGTCTCGCCACCTAAAATAATAAGACGCTCTACTACATTTCGCAATTCGCGAATGTTTCCCGTCCAGTCGTAAGCTTGTAATAGTGATATCGCCTTAGGCGAAAACGTCTTTTGACCAGTGCCTTGTTCTCCTGATATTTTTTTAGAAAAATAATCAATAAGCATCGGAATGTCCTCTCTGCGATCGTTGAGAGACGGAACTTTAATTAAAATAACGGCCAAGCGGTGATATAAATCTTCTCTAAAATTACCTTCGGCAATTTCCTTTTTCAAATTTTTATTGGTTGCAGCTACTATACGTACATCTACCTTGATGTCCTTATCGTTCCCAACGCGCTGAATTTTATTCTCTTGCAACGCTCTTAATACTTTGGCTTGCGCCGCTAGGCTCATATCCCCTATCTCATCCAAAAAGATGGTTCCGCCATTAGCGGCTTCAAATTTACCAGCACGGTCTTTTACTGCACTGGTAAAGGCTCCCTTAACGTGTCCAAATAGTTCGCTTTCGATCAATTCGCTTGGGATGGCTGCGCAGTTCACCTCGATCATTGGTCCATTAGAGCGGCCACTTTTTTGGTGCAACCAATGAGCAACAAGTTCTTTTCCAGTACCATTTGGTCCCGTAATTAGAACTCGGGCGTCTGTTGGCGCAACCTTTTCGATCATATCTTTAATCTGAGAGATTTCGTTAGAATCTCCTATCATTTCGTAGTTCTTACTTACTTTCTTTTTAAGGCGTTTGTTTTCTACGACAAGCTCTTTTCTGTCTAAAGCAATTCGTACCGTATTTAATAAACGGTTTAAATCTGGTGGTTTAGAGATATAATCAAAAGCACCTAAACGCATTGTATTTACCGCAGTATCAAGGTCGCCATGTCCAGAAATCATCACCATTGGAATCTCTGGTTTAATTTTTTTCACGGCCTCGAGCACCTCTACTCCGTCCATTTTAGGCATTTTAATATCACATAGTACTAAGTCGTAATCTTCGTTTTTAAGCAATTCAAGGCCTTCTAGACCGTCCTCTGCTTCTGTAACTTTATAGTTGTTACTCTCTTCTCTTAATATTTTTCCGAGCACACGTCTAATTGCTGCTTCGTCTTCTATAATTAGTATTTTTGCCATCTTAAATTTTAAACTTTATTCCTGTTCTAAAATAAACAGTGTTCTCGTCGTTAAAGACAAAAACATTGTTACGATCCCCATCTGTTAATCTTATCTCGTTATAAAATGTATAACCGCCATAGACGTAAAACAATAACTGTTCCGAAAAATAATATTCGTAACCAATCCCACTAAATGCAGTTGTCATAGAAATAAATTCTGCGACATATTGAGTGTTGTTGCTAGTAAAGATAATGTTGTTTTGAATGTTGCCCAAAAAAACCGTCAAGTGTTATAAAAGCCTAATTCGCGCAAAAACATTTTCAGAATTATTTTGCGATATATATGTGTATTCTAGACTAATCAAGTCAGAGGTCTGAACATTTAAACTAGTAACCTGAGTTCGACCTAAGATTTGTTTACAGTTTAGATGTATTTTTATTCAATTCGAAGTCAGATTTTCGAAAGACTAACTAGTTAGTTT
>QIIH01000376.1 GCA_003229235.1 Flavobacteriales bacterium
AATAACAAAAAAACAATATCGGTCATAGAACTCATTGAGAATTCTGCACTTACTTTATTTCGTCCACGTAAATTCATAGTGCGATTTTGTTGGTTTCTATACTGGTTCGTTTAACATATCAAGGAAGTCTACTGCATTGGCTTCCATCTGATGTACCACTTTATCTGTTCGCACCACCAAATGGTTGTACCCCATATAGGCAATAATCCCTACAATCAATCCTGCAACAGTGGTTGTCATCGCTGTGTAAATACCCTCGGCTAAAGAACCCATCTCTGCTTGTCCACTACTGGTAGCCAATTGATGAAACGCCAAAACCATACCAATTACTGTGCCTAAGAATCCTATCATAGGAGCTGCTCCAGCAATAGTGGCCAATAAACTTACATTTTTCTCTAGCTTATAAACTTCGAGTCTCCCTGCATTCTCAATTGCTGTATTAATATCTTCCAGCGGGCTACCAATACGAGAAATTCCTTTTTGAGTTAATCGGGAAACAGGAGAATTCTGCTGAGCACACAAAATCTTGGCTGCTTCTATATTACCAGTACCCACGTTATCTCGAATCTGGCTCATAAAATTCCCGTCTATTTTAGAGGCGCTTTTTATCGCAAAAAGCCGTTCAAAATAAATGTACATGGCCACGAATAGCAGTACAAACAGAAGGGCAATAATAATCTGTCCAGCCATTCCGCCATTCATTAACAAATCCATCAAAGAAAGTGTCTTTTCTTCGACAATTGGTTCAAGACCTTCCAAAGCTGCGTCGGAAGCATCTTGAATTAAGAGGTTAATCATAGAGTAAGTTTTTAGTAAAACGATGTTAGAGCGTTAAAATTGCAATTTACCACATTAAGACTCGGGCAAATAGCAAGAAGACCAAAGCTCCAGAAATAAAACCTGCAAAAGCCAACCATGCTATTTTCTTTAAATACCAGATAAAATCTATTCTTTCCATTCCCATGGCGGCAACACCTGCAGCCGAGCCAATAATTAACATACTACCACCAGTCCCTGCGGAATAGGCAATAAAGAGCCATAGTATTGAATCTGTGGGCGATTCATACATCCCAATAGAAGCGGCTACCAAAGGCACATTGTCAATTATTGCAGACAAGACACCTAATAAAATAACAACTACATCTTCGTTAGGAATTGCCCCTTGCAAGACCTCTGCCAAATAACGCAATGTCCCAACATCTTCGCCAGTTAACGAAGTACCAAAGACCAAACTTTCTAATCCTGCAACAGCCATCAGAATTCCTAAGAAAAATAAAATACTTGAAATCTCGATTCGTGATAATGCTTTATGTGCAGAATATTTGTGCCGTTGAGACTCTGTAAAGTCTTCTTCTGGGTGAATATATTCGGACACCAGCCACACCACTCCTAGAGCAAACATCATACCTATATAGGGTGGTAAATGTGTTACTGTCTTAAAAATTGGTACAGAGACGATCATTCCTAAACCTAGAAACAACATAGTTTTAGAACTCAACAATCGCCGCTGATCCATATCATCTTCTAACTCTTCTGTATAAATATTGCCACGAAAGGGCTTCATATAACTAGCAATTACAAATGGCACAATAAAGCAAACAATCGATGGCAGAACAACGTATTTAATCAAGCCCATGGCTGTTACTTTGTTGGCAATCCAAAGCATAGTTGTGGTTACATCACCAATTGGAGACCAGGCTCCACCAGCATTGGCTGCAATAACAACCATAGCGGCATACCATAAACGCTCTTCTTTTTTAGTGATAAGCTTGCGCAATAAAGTCACAAGCACAATAGTTGCTGTTAGATTATCAATAATAGCCGATAAAATAAAGGCCAGTATCCCGATTATCCATAACAATCTGCGCTTGCTCTTAGTATTAACTGCTTGTTTTAAAATCTCGAAGCCACGATGCAGATCAATTATCTCTACAATAGTCATTGCTCCAATCAAGAAGATTAATATCTCGGCTGTTTTACCTAAGTGGTGTAATAAAGTGTTGTTAAACCCTTCGGAGGCGTGATGATCGCCTTCGCCAAAAGAAAATACCATCTCATGCGTATCTATTACATCAAACCATCCGCTATGGAAACCAACTGCCAATACCGCCCAAATTAATGATGCCATTATTAAGGCAGGCACCGTTTTATCAAGTCGCAATGGGTGCTCAAGAGTAATCGATAAATATCCAAAAACAAAAATGAGTATAATAATAGATTCCATAAATACGGTATTAAATTAGTTTCTTAAGTGCAATCTCGAAGCCCGTTGCACTAATTTCGGTTGTGCCTGTGCGCGTATTATAAATATCTTGTAAAGCGCTTTTTATCACCATAGACGTATCTTCAAAAATCGCCTCGTCTGTCATCGCAACTTTTCGTTCCATAAAATATGCAAAAACTCTAGCCATACCGCAATTCGAAATAAAATCCGGAATCAAGCTTACCATTTTATCTGCGTGCTCCATTATAGGTCCAAAAAAGATCTCACTATCTGCAAAAGGCACATTAGCTCCACAGCTAATCACCTCTAAACCCGTTTGAATCATTTGATCTATTTGATCTTTGGTAATGAGTCGTGACGCCGCACAGGGTGCAAAAACCTGCGTTTCTAAACTCCAAATACGACGATTCATTTCTTCAAAAGGAATCATCTCGTCTACAATAAGAGAATTGCCGCGTTTATTCAAAAAGAAATCGGTTACTTCTTCTGGTGTAAAACCATCTTCGTTAATAACTCCTCCTGCACGATCTATAATCCCAACCACTTTGGCACCCATCTGAGCTAAGTAATAAGCTGCAGCAGATCCTACATTACCAAAGCCCTGTACAACTGCCTTTTTCCCAACTACAGATCCTCCAAAAATATCGTAATAATGTTTCACAGCTTCGGCAACGCCAAATCCTGTAATCATGTCTGCAACCGTATATTTTTTTGTGACATCTGGAGTAAACGACGGGTTTTCAATTACTTTAACGACTCCTTGTCTTAACTGGCCAATGCGGTTAATTTTGTCGGCTTCGGTAGGTTTAAAATGTCCTGTAAAAACACCTTCCTGAGGATGCCAAACTCCACTAGCTTCGGTAATAGGAATTACCTCGTGTATCTCGTCAACGTTTAAATCGCCTCCTGTGCCATAATAAGACTTGAGCAAAGGCGATACGACAGCATACCACCGTTCTAATACTCCTTGCTTGCGAGGATCTGACGGATCAAAATTAATTCCAGATTTAGCGCCGCCAATAGCCGGGCCAGAAACGGTAAATTTTACTTCCATGGTTTTTGCCAGAGACAATACTTCGTTCTTATCTAAACCAACACGCATGCGTGTTCCTCCGCCAGCTGCACCTCCGCGAAGGGAGTTAATAACTGTCCAACCTTCTGCTTCTGTGAGTGGGTCTTTCCAATGGAAAACAATTTCCGGATCTTTGTTCTCGTAGGCTTTAAGTAGTTCTTTCATTTAGTTTGTTAGGAAGTCTCACAAATATAAAAAACTTAGTGAGGGATTTAGAGCATTTAAAAAATAATTACGGCAGAAATATATTTCCAGAAGAATGATCGTGCTTTGCTCCTGTCACAGAAGCCAAACAATTAGGTTCGTCTCTCAATTTTAATACCCCGAGTAAAGCAAAAATTAGCGCTTCTTTATAATTTATTAAATCCTTGGATGGCAGCATATAATTAGCCGCTTTATGAAAAACGATTTGCTCTAACAAAAACACATTAAAGGCCCCTCCTCCAGTGAGTAAAACTTTTGAAGTAGTGGTTACATTATTAGCAATTTGCATAGCTATATGCTCAACCAAAGTACGCAACACATCTCTGGGATTCGCTTTATATGGTTCGACAATAGGCATCACTTCTTTAAGTACCCACTCCATTCCCAGCGACTTAGGAGCTCCTAGCTTGTAGAACGGTAAATCGTTAAGATCAGATAATAATGGTAAAATAATTTCGCCGGAGCGTGCGAACTCGCCACCTTCGTCATAAGGTTGCCCAAGTGCATTGGCATATTTGTTAAACAGCACATTTACCGGGCATATATCGTATGCAATTCTACCATTAGGTGACTCTGTAGAGATGTTTGCAAAACCTCCCAGGTTGATACAATAATTGTATTCACCAAATAACTCCCTATCACCTATAGGAACCAAAGGTGCGCCTTGCCCACCTAGAGCAACATCTGCCGCTCTAAAATCACAGACAACTCGCTGGTTTATGATTCTCGCCAAGACGGAGTTGTTTCCAATTTGCAAAGTAACCCCTTGATCTGGTCGATGCAAAACTGTGTGCCCATGACTGCAAACGGCATCGAGGTCTTGAATGTTATGGCGGCTGATAAAGCTATTTATAACCTCGGCCAAATACAAAGTATAGGCTTCGTTTAAAAGTTTGAGTTCTCTTGGAGTAGCCTTCATGGCTAAAGATAATTGCTGCCGCCAATGTTCTGGATAGGCAATTGTATCTAGTGTCATTAATTTGTATTGCCAAGTGCCATCATTAAATTCTAACAACACTTGCGCCAAATCAATTCCATCAAGAGAAGTACCAGACATGACTCCAATGACCTGATAAGAGTTTTTAAGCATTCTTAAAAATAAGGCGTTTGATTGATAATATTGCAATTTAAAAGTATCTTTGCATACCTTTTTTAAGAATAATTAAAAGAAGTAAAAAAGACATGGACTTTACACTTACCGAAGAGCATTTAATGATACGTGATGCTGCTCGCGATTTTGCAAAAACCGAGTTACTCCCTGGCGTAATAGAACGCGATAACAAACAAGAATTTCCTACTCGGGAAGTTAAACTAATGGGCGAACTTGGTTTTCTAGGCATGATGGTAGACCCTGCATACAATGGCGGAGGTATGGATACAGTTTCTTATGTATTGGCCATGGAAGAGCTTAGTAAGATAGATGCTTCGGCCTCTGTAGTAATGTCTGTAAATAACTCATTGGTTTGCTTCGGTATCCAGGCCTTTGGAACCGAAGAGCAAAAACAAAAATATTTGTCCAAACTGTCTACTGGCGAATCACTTGGAGCCTTTTGCTTGAGTGAACCTGAAGCTGGAAGTGATGCTACTTCGCAAAAAACTTCTGCCATCGACATGGGGGATCATTATTTGGTAAACGGCACCAAAAACTGGATAACCAATGGTAATTCTGCCGATTTTTATATAGTAATTGCTCAAACAGATAGAGACAAAGGACATAGAGGGATTAACGCTCTAATCTTAGAGAAAACAATGCCTGGCTTCGAGGTTGGCCCAAAAGAAGACAAATTAGGAATCCGCGGGAGTGATACGCACTCGCTTAATTTTAACGATGTAAAAGTACCTAAAGAAAATCGCCTCGGTGAAGATGGTTTTGGGTTTAAATTTGCCATGAAAACACTGGCTGGTGGCCGTATCGGGATTGCTGCTCAAGCTCTCGGGATAGCTGCAGGAGCATACGAAACGGCTAGAGAATATTCTAAAGTTCGCAAATCTTTTGGTACAGAAATTTGCAACCACCAAGCAATTGCATTTAAGTTGGCCGATATGCACACCAAGATCGAAGCTGCTCGCCACCTTGTTATGAAGGCAGCATGGGATAAAGACCAAGGCAAGAACTACGACCTCAGTGGTGCAATGGCAAAATTATACGCCTCACAAGTTGCTATGGAAGTTACCATAGAGGCTGTTCAAGTACATGGCGGGAATGGATTTGTTAAAGAATATCACGTAGAACGAATGATGCGCGATGCAAAAATCACTCAGATTTACGAAGGTACTAGTGAGATTCAAAAAATGGTGATTTCGAGAGCTATTTTGAGAGATTAACACTCAAAAACACAATTTATACGGCCCGCTTCGAAAAAAGCGGGTTTTTTTATGCGCATAGTTTTCAATATCAAACCTACTGTAAACAAGGGTCTTTGTAACAAATAAGACAAAAATCAGACTAATATTTAAAGGTTTTATCAAATGAGTCTCTTAACTCATTTTTTTTGCCGAAATTGTTGCTCCGTTATTCCTTATAACCATTAAACAGTAGGCTACAGATGTCAGATGATTTTGATTTATTAGAAACCGATTCAGGCGAATCGCAAGAAAAAGTAAATATTGATTGGGGTAAGACCATGGACCAAATGAAGTCCAAACTTGCCCAAGAAGACGACCCACAAGTGCGTCAAAAAATACTAAACGCTACCCTGGACGATGTTGTAGGCATGGCCGAAAAAGATCGCACTTCTTTATTAGATGCTATTAAAGATCTTACAGACTATCAGGATGAAGTAGGTATCATCTTCGAAAAATTCTCTACTCTAAATGCCGATGAGCAAAAGGTAATAGACAAGGCACAATCTGCTTTAGAACGTGCTAAAATTGAGCTCGAAGACGCCGAGAATGCTAAAGACAACTGGTGGAATAACCTTTGGGGGCGCAAAGCCCGTATTAAAAAGAAAGAGCTCGAACTCAAACAAATTCAGAAAGAACGTGATGGTGCCGATTTAATCGCCAAACAAATGTTCCAAGAACGTATCGAAAATGCAGACGTTAAGACCTTGCTCAACGAGCTTTCTTTTAAGAGTCAGGCTGCAGTTACGCGTCTTAAAAACCGCGAAGTAGAGATTAAAGAGGTAGAAGAAAAACTACAGGTTGCTATAGTAGAGGCCAGCAAAAATCACAATAAAGCCCTCGAAAAAAAGAAAGAAACAGAAGATAAACTCGAAGAGCAGTACGCATTATTAAAACAAGCTCGTACCGAACTCGAAGAAGTTACCGACAAACAATCTACCGCATACTCAGAGGTTATTGCTAAAATCACAACCTTAGAACAAAAAGTAGAAGAGTTAGAAGGCCTAAAGAACGCTTATACAACTTTGGCTGCGAGTAAGGACAGTTTTGTAC
The DNA here is from genome assembly GCA_003229235.1 of Flavobacteriales bacterium. Lineage (GTDB taxonomy): Bacteria > Bacteroidota > Bacteroidia > Flavobacteriales > Flavobacteriaceae > Gilvibacter. Next base: position 6,897 of record QIIH01000376.1, read on the forward strand.
ACAAGCATAACTTGACGATTAAAGTGCTGACTTCTCTAAGAAGTAATTTACAAACACATCGTGCCAAATTAAAGAGTGATACAGACGAACGCCTTAAATATTACGACGGTTATGTCGTTGCACTAAAGGCTCGTACCGATCAAGAATTTGCCGCCATTTTAGAGCATTTAGGTGTTAAGACAGACGAACATATTGGTGTGACTTTAGCCGCTATGCATACGGCGAGCTCTAAAGCGCGTCAAGATATGATGGACAACATTCCTGTTCACGAAAAAGTAATGCAAGGAGTTTATGCAACTTATGCAGAGGCCTTGCAAGAGATTCGTGAAAAAGATGCTGCGATCCAAAAGAATTTCGCAAATCGCTACGGAATTGATATGAAGGAGATTTTTGAAGAGTACTATGCGAGTGATGGCAAGCAGCGGGCTCCAGAAGGTGGGGACGACTCAGATGTGCCTCCACCTCCTCCAACACCTTCGACACCTCCAGAAGACGACCTGTTGGGATAGTCTTAGTTTTTCTAAATATGATTGTTGCACCCTGATATACTACCCATGGCTATTAGCGATATTGTAACCCCTTTAGATAGTGCTGTTCTTGAAACTAAGCAGCAATACAAAGTGTATTTTAAAATTGTGAATCACGCTTTTAAAGAGCTGGTAAACAGTATTAAAACACATAATATTTGCAACGAACTAGAGACCCAATTTATTAGCCAGTATTGTGAGTTGCTCACCTATTCGTTAGAGGCATTTCGAGTAAAGTATCTCTTTGACGACATAGAAAAGATGCGCATCGATCTTACAGATTCTGGCTTTCCCAATTATTTAGAATTTCGGTATTTGTTAAACGACTTAGGCCTTAAACATGAGTTTATGCAGAAGTTGCCTTCGGCGGAATCGCTAAAGGAAGAATTTTTGGAAACCCTAATAAAAAAGAAGCAAGCTGTTTCTGATTACAAATTACATCAAGCTGCCTCGATAGTGTATTACAGCTCGATGGACAAAAACTATATTTTCAAAAAGTATGTACAGGGAAAAATAGTACGCAACAAATCTGGTGATGTTGCACGTAATCTAGTAAGCTGGTCTTTTTATGATGTATCGCTCAACAGACCTTTTATTTGTTTCTTGTATTTTGATGTACATAAAACCAGCGTAGCAGACTATACAGACGAAATTTATAATGTCCTCGAAAAAGTTGCAGATCGCACTATGAGCTTAAAAATGATGGCATATGCGATAGACAAAAAATTGCCTAAAATGTTACCTAAAATGATCAAGATGATCGATTTAGGGCCTTTGCATAGCATTTTTGCTAAAGATCAATTGCCTATTACGCATAGTATTTTAAAAGCAATTGCTGGCAAAACCATGGATATATCTAATTTTGCCATTTCCCTTACAACGACCGAGATTTCGTCTAAAGGAAAATTTACAGAAGGTAGCATCTTTAACAAACAGCACCTGCAAATATGGGAAACCCAAAAGGTAGAAAAGCTTTTGTTTGCTCCACATCGAGTAATACAACGCTTATACGGAGATATCCCTGAAGAAATGCACTTATTAACCCACGAGCCTTACGAGCTTCCAAACTTAACGATATAACACATGGAGCATAATAGCACCTTTCCTATTAAACAAAATGAACTCGAAGCCCTTCGAGAAGAAGCGGTTACTTATTTAAAAGGAGTGCAGTGGGAAATGGGAATGAAGGCCAAAAACCGGGATAAAGACGGTAAAGACGACTCCATTTTGTTGTATTTATCTAAAGCCACTGGCAATCACGCCAGTAAAGTAACCTCTATATCTAAAACCATCCTTTCTTTAAAAAAGAGATTATTACAGGATTCTGTCGCGATTCCGTTGTTTCTGAACCAATCTTTATTGGCAATACAAGAAGGGCTGAGTATGGGAATTTGGCTAAAAGATAGTTATAGCGATTCTTCTGGATTGAGCGCCATGCGTGAAAGTAATGGGAACCTCGATGCCGATC
>QIIH01000100.1 GCA_003229235.1 Flavobacteriales bacterium
AGAATTAGAAAGTATTACACTTTATGATGTTACAGGAAAAAGAGTTAAATCATTTAATCCAAAGCTTAGTGCGTTTTCTGTGCATGGTATTGTTGGCGGTGTTTATTTTTTAAAAATTGAAACCACAAAAGGGTTTAAAACTGAAAGGTTAATCATTAGATAAATACGTTGCCTAACAGCGCATACTACCTGAGTGAAATTTTTTATAAAAAACCAAATGCCTGGTAGACATTTGACGAGAGTATAACCGCCAGAGCTAGATTAATAACCAAATTTGGTTACCTTTTAAATCTTCTCATAAAAAATAAAATAAAAGTAACGGTCTGCCGCTTCGCGGGTGCCAACATCAAACATCTACTAGATGTTTGGTTTTGCGAAGCAAAACGCCATGTTGGCAATATATGGGACGTTGTGCGTAAGCGAAAAACAAATGAAATTCAATCAAAATAGAATTAGAACAGAAAGGATTTTCTATAACATCTGAAATTTATGATGAGAATGAACTTCTTGAAATTATTCAAACTCTTAAAAATATTGAAGGGGATTCTCAGTCAATTATAAAAACTAAAGAACTATTCGCAATAAGGCAATTAATGAATGTTAAACCTGAGCTTTGGAATATTCTACTGAACGAGTTCAGTGGCTAACAACTAAGTTACTACTCTTCTGGCAGAATTGAATCGTAAATTACCTGCTGAATACGGCTTCGAAGATTACTACTTATTATCATTCGATTATCTGCTGTGGGGAAGGTCCTATTAGATAAGAACACATAAACAATTTCTTGATCTGGGTCTGCCCATGTTAATGTTCCTGTAAACCCCGAATGACCAAAGCTCAACATTGATACACAACCACAGGTTGGCCCAGAATCACCCAATTGAGGTTTGTCGAACCCTACGCCTCGCCTTATATCGTCTTCACAAAAATAGCAGGTATTAAACATGTCTATAGTTTCGGGTTTTAAATAGCGCTTGCCTCCATAATACCCTTCCCATAAATACATTTGCATGATTTTGGCAATGTCGTTGGAGTTGCTAAACAAACCAGCATGCCCACTCACGCCTCCAAGCATGGCTGCACCCTGATCATGTACATATCCCTGAACTCTTTGCATCCTAAAATAATCGTCTTCTTCTGTAGGAGGAATTCTAGATAAACTCACAGATCTTAATGGTTTAAACATCGAATAGTTAGCCCCTAATGGATCATACAAAAAGCGTGTTGCCATAGTATCTAGTGTCGTGCCATAAAACGATTCTAAATAATTTTTAAGAATGTAAAATGATAAATCGCTATACTTATATCCTTTTCTGGTACGCAACTCGCTCTCACGAATTTTTTTATAAATAGAGTCCGGAAAATCTCCTCTCATATAAAGTTGGTTTGCAACCTTAAGAGAAAAACTATCAGACTTCTGCTTGCGATAATAAAGCTCTGATGGCAACTCGGTTTCTTGATCTATAGTATTAATATAAAACGGTATCCATGCTTTTAAACGAGCGCTGTGAGACATCATTCGTTTTAGGGTAATACTACTCTTATTAGACTCCTTATAAGCTGGAATCATCTCCCCCAAAGTGGTTTCGAGATTGATTCTGTCACGATCGGCAAGCTCCATAACCATTGGCAACGTGGCCAATATCTTGGTAAGCGAAGCCACATCATAAATATCTGACTCCTTTACTTTAATTTTTTTGTCTGGAGTGTGGTACCCGAAAGTTTTATTATAAATAACCTTACCCTTTCGAGCAACAAGAATTTGTGCTCCAGGCATATAACCCGCCCAAACTCCATTTTGAGCCAATGTATCGATCTTCTTTAATTTTTGAGAATCTACACCTACGCTTTCTGGAGTTCCGTACTGTAGGCGGCTAATCGCTTTAATTTCTAAACCTGTATTTGCAGGAAAATTGGCCCCAGCCTGAACCGGGAGTTTTCCATTTGCAGATCGAGCTCCAAAGATCATTTGAGCACTTACTTGTTGTGAAACTTTGCTATTCTGATATGAGACAATAATAGACTCAAAATTGCTAGTTGAATCCAGATCTAAAAGTGAATATGGGCTTGCAAAAACATTTAAAATAATTTTATTCGATTGTGCAATCTCCTTGAGCCAGTCGAGTTCTTTTGCCGAAAATGCAAAAGACTTCCATGGATTTGCATTCGATTTGTGAAAGCCTGCTATCACATAATCGTATTTTGCCAATTTACGCATATAACTTTCTAGACTACTGGCCTTTATCCAACTTATATCTCCATATTTTTTTAATTGCTGATAAAAGGCATCTCCTGAGTCGTCTCCAAAATTTATATAGGCAAATTCCGTATTTACGAGATCGACAATGGGTAAGGTTAACGAATCGTTTTTAACCACAGTTATGGCACTTTCAATAATCTGTTCGTACAAGGCGTCGTCTTCAGGACTGTTAAGATCTTCGTATAAGTTGTCTAAGACTACAGGCGCATAATCGTTTAGACCGACAAGAAATTTGGCCTTAAGAATCTTTTTGACAGACAGGGCCAATCGCGCTTCACTAATTACGCTTTCTCGAAAGGCTTTAATAATTCTGGCATGAGCCTTAGGGATATCCTCTGATATTAATAAAACATCGTTTCCTGCTAAAAAAGCCGCTAAGTCAATTTCACCTGGTTCTTCGAAATTAGAAGCACCTTTCATGTTTAATGCATCCGTAAAGATTAACCCATTAAATCCAAGGCTTCCCTTTAATATATCTGTTACAATAGCTGGCGAAATAGAAGACGGAAACCCATCTCTTGGTTCTAAGGCAGGGATATTTAGATGAGCAACCATTACACTGCTTAAACCCTCGTTTATCAACCTAGAATAAGGATACATTTCTATACTGTCAAGACGTTCTCGTGTAAAATCTAAAGTGGGTAAAGATTTATGTGAATCTGTAGCGGTATCGCCATGTCCAGGAAAGTGTTTGGCATTGGCCAAAACTCCGGCAGATTGCAGCCCTTTCATAAATGCTGCTGCCTTTTGGGTGACATTGTCTCTATCTTCTCCGAAGGATCGATTTCCAATTATGGGATTCTTTGGGTTAATGTTAATATCAACAACTGGAGCAAAATTAATATGCATCCCTAATCGTTTAGTATGTTCTCCTATTCGTTTGCCAGCTTGCTCTATCAATTGGTTATTACGAACTGCACCTAAAGTCATATTGTAGGGGTATGCAAAAGTAGAGTCCAAACGCATTGCCAGGCCCCATTCGGCGTCCATTGCGATTAGCATTGGCAACTTACTCGCATCTTGTAATCGATTGTTAAGTCTGGCTTGTCTAAAAGGCCCTCCCTTAGAGAAAATTAGGCCACCTAGATGGTAGTTTTTAATTAATTCTTCTATCTTTTTATGAGTTGCTGGTGGTTCTTCAGAGAAAATAACGCCCATAAACAACTGCCCTACCTTTTCTTGCAAGGTCATGTTGCCATAAATAGAATCTACCCATTGCTGCTGGGCTTCGGGGTCTGTTTTAGAAAGTAAGGGGTCTAACTGTTGTGCCGTTGTACAAAACGACGTAAACAATAGTGAGGCTAGCAAAATGTTTTTCATACGGGTGTCGCTTCAAAAACTATGCTAAGAATCTGGCGTGCCAGCTATCTTTTGCAGGAACTTCCCAATAATGGTCAAATTCTTCTTTAGTATTTACTAAGTTATTAAAAACAATGGTTTCTTTAGATACCGATTTGTTTTTTGCCATTTTCTTAAAATCAGCTAGCGATTTATGCGCAATATGCGGTCCATTATAATAGGTCACATTCATTTTATCTAAAAGATCTATTCCTATTTCTTTTTCTATAGATTGAATAAAATGTACCGAAGCATCTATACTACACCCAGATGCCGACGCATTGCTCTCATTTAATCCAAAAATGATAAATCGGTTGTATTTAACTTCAAAACCCGCTTCAAGATTGGCTCCATGAGCCGTCCAATTAGTTAAAAAGACTTCGATTTTAGGGGTTATTGCCTCAATTTCTTGGTCGGATAGTTTTCTGTTGGCCTGATAAACCCAAATTCTGGAATGGCTCGGTAAGTCGTTGAATTGTATTAACATCTATAAATCTTGGGCATTTGCAATCATTTCGGCTATATCCATTACAGCAACATCACCTTCTTTTTCTGTAGCCTTTACTCCGTCTGTCATCATTGTATTACAAAATGGACAGGCCGCAGCTATAATTTCTGGCTGCGTAGTAAGCGCTTCTTCTGTGCGTTCTACATTAATATCTTTGTTACCTGGTTCGGGTTCTTTATACATCTGTGCACCACCAGCACCACAACACAAGCCACGAGACTTGCAGCGTTTCATTTCTACTAATTCTACCTCTAACTTCTGTAGTAACTCACGAGGTGCTTCATATTCGTTATTTGCACGCCCCAAATAACAAGGATCGTGAAAAGTAATTCGCTTTCCTTTATATTTTCCGCCAGCAACTTTTAAACGCCCTTCGTTAAGCAAAGATTTTAAAAACTGCGTATGATGCATTACTTCATAATTACCTCCCAAACCTGGGTATTCATTCTTGATAGTATTAAAACAATGAGGGCAAGCGGTTACTACTTTTTTTACTTCGTAAGCATTCATCACCTCAATATTGGTCATGGCCTGCATCTGGAACAAAAACTCATTGCCAGCTCGTTTGGCCGGATCTCCCGTACAACTTTCTTCGGTGCCTAAAACAGCAAAATCTACTTTGGCTTTATGTAAGAGTTTTACAAAGGCCTTGGTTATTTTCTTAGCCCGATCGTCGAAACTACCTGCGCAACCTACCCAAAACAATACTTCTGGCACTTTGCCTTCGTTCATATATTGGGCCATAGTTGGCACCTTAATTTGCTCGCTCATTTGTTAATCTTTAAAAACTTCTATACTGGCATCCTTTTGTACTAAGTTTGTAAACTTGCCTTTATAGCGTGTCGCTTTAACTATATGATTATCTATCCAATGATAATTGCCTCCTCTGGGTTTGCCCATTAGCAAGCTGTGGTAATTGAAATCATGCTCCTTTAGCCACTTCTCTGTCACTTCACGATGTGCTTCTGTTCTAGATGTAAAAAAACAAATCAGATGCCCTTGATCGTACCAGTTGTTAACTATTTTTAATGCATCTGGAAATGGTTTGCAAGTCGCCATACGCTCAGGCTCTTCGTTGGGGACATCCTCTGTAACAGTACCGTCTATATCGATTAAATAATTTTTTACACCGGGAGCTAGTTTAGGACTTAAGTTCTCACCATCTTCTCCTTTTACCTCTAAAAACTTTTCTTCTTTGTTATTCATTAAAATTAAATCTAAATAGTTGATGCGCTATTTTTCTGGATCTTTTAGTTTCTTAAAATCCGCTTTTGATACTCTAATAAACAGTGCAAGCTTTCGTTTGCCTTGCTCTAATCTGTTTTCTGGCTCGTAACGCGTAGTATAAGATAACTCCCAAGCTTGTTTTTTAAGCAATTCTTTTTGTGTTTCGTTACAATAATCACAGAAAACCTTGTCTATTATAATTTCTTTTGGATGTGATTGTTCATATGTAATAATAGTGTATACTTTAATTTGTAGACTATCTTTTTGATACCCCACCTGCGCATTACTGCTATATAGCGGCCCTATTAATAATATTATAATAACTATCCATTTATTCATCTACCCAATTAAGTCGGTCCATCTGGTTGTAAGGCCATGGAGCTCCATTGTTCTCAATATTAGTCATAGCACCATTAAGCTCTGTTGGAGCTGCAGATTGTTCCATTACTAAATATTGACGCATATCCATTATTATAGATAACGGATCAATACTAATAGGGCAAGCCTCTACACAGGCATTGCATGTTGTGCAGGCCCAAATTTCTTCATGCGAAATATAATCTCCAAGCAATTGTTTGCCATCATCTACGAAGGTACCATTGGCATCTATGTTTTTACCCACTTCTTGTAATCTGTCGCGAGTATCCATCATTATTTTACGCGGAGACAACTTTTTACCTGTCTGGTTTGCAGGACATTCACTGGTACAGCGACCACATTCTGTACAGGTATACGCATTTAACAATTGTGTTGTAGAAAGGTCTAGGACATCACTTGCTCCAAACTTTACTGGAGGTTCTTCACTAGCATCAGGATCTGGAGCCGCAAAAGGATCTGCGTTAGGATCCATCATAAGCTTTACTTCGTTTGTAACTGCCTCTAGATTGGCAAACTCACCTTTAGGAGTTAAACGCCCGTAAAATGTATTAGGAAAAGCCAACAAGATATGTAGATGCTTAGAAAAATAGAGGTAATTTAAAAAGATCAAAATGCCAACAATGTGTAACCACCAGCAAGTTCTTTCGACAATAATTAGCGAAGCCTCAGACATTCCGTCAAAAATTGGTGCTATAAAACTGCTTATAGGAAAATTCCCTGCTGCAACATAATAAGCCGAACCCAGCTGCTGTAGTTGTAAATCGGCAGCGTTCATTGTTAAAAACAAACACATTAAAACTACTTCAAAGTACAGAATTATATTTGCGTCGTTTTTAGGCCAGCCTTTCATTTCTGGACTTAAAAAACGCTTGATTCGCTGCACATTTCGGCGTAGCCAGAAAACAATCACGCCAATAAGAACTAGTAAGGCTAAATATTCGAAGGTGGCAATTAATACGTCGTAAAAGCCTCCCATAAAAGCAAATATCCTATGGGTGCCAAGCAGACCATCGATGATGATTTCTAAAACCTCAATGTTAATAATAACAAAGCCTAAATAAACCACAATATGCAACATTCCAGAAATAGGGCGAACTACCATTTTAGATTGTCCTAAAGCGATGCGCGCCATGTTAGACCAACGCTGCTTATTGTTGTCTCCATAGTTTACCGCTCTGCCCAATTTAATATTGCGTATTACTTTTTTGATATTACGCGCAAAACAGCCTACTCCAGCTATGAGTATCAAGGCAAATAAGAAGTTGGGTAAATATGCTAGCATTTACTCGGGGGTGTTTTCTGTTGATTCGTATTCTTTGGCTTTTTTCCCGAAGATCGAAAAATGAACATAACGTTTCGGGTTAAGCCTCATGTCTTCTAGTAACTGTTCTAGTTGCAAGGATGCACCATTTAAATTATTATAAAGTTCGTCGTCTTTAAGCAGTTTCCCTACACTGCCCTCTCCTGCTTCGATAGAGGTAATTAACCCATCAAATTTACCCAAGGTGTTTTTGAGATTTTTAACGATGGCTCCAATTTCTATTTTGGCTAAACTATCAGATAGGGCTGCAAAATTCTCGGATGTCTTGTCCAAATTAGCAAAAGTGCGATCTAAGCGTTCAGAATTATCAGACATCAATGTATTGAGTTGTTTTGCTGCAGATTTAAATGAACCCGAAGTTTCGTTTAGGTTTCTTAAAGTTTGTTTTAAATTTTCTTGCCCCTCTACGTCCAGAATGTTATTAAGCCCTAACATTAGAGTATCGAGCTTAGACAGCGACGCATTTACCTTTTCTTCGATAGGAATCAGATGATCTGAGACTGCATCCATAATCTCTTTCTCTACCAAACTATTTAAAGTGTCCCCAGAAGTAGCAAAACCGCTGGTTGAGTAATCTGGCAAAATGGCAATAGATCGACCTCCTAGTAATCCGTCACTAAATATTTTGGCTTCACTGTTTTTGCCAAATTTCAAATCAGTACTTATAGACATTGTAACAATTAATCCTCCTTTAGCATCAAATTTAATATCTGTCACCTTCCCCACAGCTAAGCCATTTATACTCACAGATGCCGAGGGAGCTAGGCCACCTACATGATCGTATTTAGCATAAAAAGTCTGCCCAGGGTTGAATAAGTCTGACCCTTTCAGAAAATTATAGCCAAAAATAAATACGAGTATTGCGGCAATAGCCATTAAGCCTGTTCTTACTTCTTTGGACAGTTTCAAGATATAGTCTTTTGATGAAAAACAAAGGTAGAAATAAAATCAAAAAAGAGACTATGCAAACGCTATTTAATAATGTCTGCTAATTTAACCTTTTCACCATCCCTAAAGGCTACAATATAACAGGTTGCGTACCCTTTTTCTTGGGCAAAAGCCTTCATTAGCCTAATTTTATTGTAGTCGGCAGTACTGCCGTAATAGTACTTGTACAAATTGCCTTCTTTTTGTCGAATAATATCACTTAGGCCTTTAAAATTATATGTTTTTGTTTTTAGCTTTTTACCACTAGCCGCAAGTTGCACCCTAAACTCTATCCCTGGATAAAGAGCTTCTTCTGCTGTAGCAATTGCATTGTCTATTTCTGTTTGGGTGATTTCTGGATTTTGAGAATCATCAGTAGCTAATCGAATATTCTTTTTATACGACCCTATGGCCTCGGCTATAGATTTTGCCATTTCGTTCCTCCCTTTTTTAGAATTTAAATAAGCTCCTTCTTTTTTGTTTGTTAAAAACCCTGTTTCGATCAAAATACTGGGCATATAGCTTTGATGCAAAACGATAAATCCGGCTTGCTTAACAGAGCGGTCTTTACGTTTTAGTTGATTAACAAAATTATTTTGAACCAAACTGGCTAACATGATGCTCTGATCGAGATATTCTTCTTGCATTAGGGTAAGACCAATAAAAGATTCTGGGGCGTTGGGGTCATAACCAGCATAATTTTCTTGATAGTTTTCTTCTAAAAAGATTACTTCATTCTCTTTTTTGGCAACTTCTAAATTCTGTTTATTGGCGTGCAGCCCTAAAACAAAGGTCTCGGCTCCATATACCTGCGTATGAAACGCATTACAGTGAATTGATACAAAAAGGTCTGCATCTGCTCGATTAGCGATAGCACCACGTTCGTACAGATTTACAAA
>QIIH01000458.1 GCA_003229235.1 Flavobacteriales bacterium
AAAAACTCCTCCCGCATTTTTTTAGTTGTTATTGTCGGTGTCGTCCTTTTTGTCCTTTTTAGCCTTCTTCGTGTCTTTACTCTTAGGAAGAAATTTTTCTTTTTCTGATTCGGCTTTTGTTTTGTCCTTGGTTAGAGGCTTAGGGTCGTCCGGGTTGTTTTGTAAATCCTTGGGTAGAAGTTTAGAATACTCAGGTATTTCGAGCTCGTCTTCGGGAATGTCTTCAAAAAATTGATCTTGGTCTTCTGGTAGCGCAATTCCTTTAATTTTAGGCAAAATAGGGAAGGGTTTACCCTTAAATAAATCGTCTACAGTGATGAGGCGTTCGTCTCCCCGCCAAATAAACCCAGGCAACAATTTTTTATTTTCGGGATACTCATTTACAGGATAAAACTTACCATCACCCCGATTAACAAAACGAATTCCATTAATTTCTTGTGCTACCATATCTATTTGAATAGAACTAGATATCGTATTATTGATTCCCATGAGTTCGTCTTCTTCGTTGCGAGAATAAAAAACAACCTCTGCGTTTTGATTGATGTTAACGGTGTCTAATTCGTTATTGGTAAAAAGCCCTATTAAGCGCCTACCGCTCACTTGATTGTATCCGGAAGAATCTTTTTGAACTAAAAACGCGTTTTCGAACACCTTTAAAGTGTCGAGTTTTTCTGTACGAGTATTGGTCAAGATATGAATGGTGTCTCCCGTCATTTGGTTTTGGCCAGTCCATAAAACAGGATCCCTAAGCATTTTTGTAAGCCCGGTCGATTCGTTTATATATATAGAATCACACTTACCGCTCATGTCGCTTTTAAAGATTCGCGCTCTATAAAAACCTCTAATAATTCGTTTGTTCTCCGGTCCGGTAACCCTTAAAGTATCGGCATGCACATAAACCGAGTCGTTTTCGCGTAGCGTGATGGCAACAGCACGTTTAGTAATAAATAGTGAATCTTTGGCTCTAAACACCTCTGCATAATGCCCTCTAATCACAGTATTGTTTATGGTGTCAAGCACCCTAATATTGTTTGTGGCACTAGCAAAGCTTTTATTGCGATCAAAGAAAATACTATCCCCATAGAGTGTACGAGTTTCGTAATCTATCCTGCTGTTTTTTACAAAATAGCCAGTATTTCTGCGAGTGTCGTAATAGCCCCGTTCACAATATACTATGCTCGTCTCACTAACAATAGTAGATGGACCATACAAATAAGCTCCGCCATTTTCTGAATAAAAATCTAGTTGCTGCGAATTAACTGTATACTCAGGATTTACGATTTTTACTTGAGATAAAAATTGATATTTTTTAGTTTCTGCAAAATATCGACCAATACGGCTTGTAAGGGTACTTGCTGAGTCTATAACGGTTCCGCCAGAGCGATAGTAAGCTTGTTGTTTAATTCGATCAAAATAAAGTGTATCTGTGCGAAGGGTTGTTTTAGGCTCTTTTAAAAGGACATCCCCAGTAGCAAAGGCAAATTTAGTATTGCCATTATATTCGGCATACTTCGAGGTCATAACTATCGTATCTCCTTGCTTTATTTTTACCTTCCCATATGCTTTTACAAAGTTGTCTTTTATATATACAAAGGCTTGATCACACCACATCTCGACCCCTTCGTGCACTATAAACACCTGCCCAGATTGATCCTTGGTGTAGATTACAGCATCGGGAAAGTCAGGGCGCTTTTCTAGATAGCCCGATTTGATATCTACTTTTTGAGGTGCGTCGGATTCTTGCGCGTTGCTATTCCACCCGGAGAGCAAAGCAAGAGTAAAAAGTGTATAAAAAAAGGATTTAACCCGTATCATCTGGCCAAAAATACACAAATAGCGTGCAAAGATTACTAAAGTGACGTTAACAAAAGTGTTTATCTATGAATCGTCTGGGTTCTGTCTGGCCCAACCGATACTATTTTAATAGGAACTTCAAGTTGTTTCTCTAAAAAGTCGATATACTCATTAAGCGCTGTTGGAAACTCATCTACCGAGCGCATTTTGGTTAAATCTTCTTTCCATCCGCTGATTTCGGTATAAATTGGAGAAATATTTTCTGCCTCTATATTATATGGTAAATGCTCAATGGTCTCACCTTTGTACTTATATGCCGTACAAATTTTTAAGGTGTCGAAACCACTCAAAACATCGCCCTTCATCATCATAAGCTGCGTTACACCATTTATCTGAACAGCATATCTAAGCGCAACTAAATCTAACCAACCACAACGTCTTGGACGCCCTGTTGTTGCCCCAAACTCGTTACCAACACGCCCCATAGTTTCGCCATCATTGTCGAACAACTCGGTAGGGAATGGGCCACTACCAACACGAGTTGTATAGGCCTTAAAAATTCCGAACACTTCTCCAATATTGCCTGGAGCTACTCCGAGACCAGTACATGCTCCGGCAGCTGTTGTATTAGAAGATGTTACATATGGATAAGTCCCAAAGTCGATATCTAGTAACGAACCTTGCGCGCCTTCCGCTAGTATTTTTTTGCCCTGTTTTTGGGCTTGGTATAAGTACTCTTCGCTATCAATAAATGTTAGGCTCTTAAGTACTTTTACTGCATCAAAAAATTCGGCTTCTAATTCTTTTAAATCATATTGAATATCTACGTCGTAAAAAGAAATCATTGCCTCATGCTTGTTAGCTAAAGCTCGATATTTTTCCTGCCAATTATTCATCTCTGTATCACCTACGCGAATCCCATTACGGCCAGTTTTGTCCATATATGTAGGGCCAATTCCTTTTAAGGTAGAACCAATTTTCGCTTTGCCTTTGGAGGCCTCGCTAGCAGCATCTAACAAGCGATGAGTAGGAAGAATTAAATGAGCTTTTCTAGAGATAACAAGTGTCTTTACTAAATCTAAATCGAACTGTTTTAAGTTGTCCAATTCGCGCTTAAAAATCACTGGATCTATAACCACTCCATTTCCTACTACATTCATTGCGTCTTCGTGAAAAATTCCACTTGGAATCGTATGTAGAACATGCTTAATTCCGTCGAATTCTAGAGTGTGACCTGCATTTGGGCCTCCCTGAAATCGAGCAATAATGTTGTAATTTTTGGTGAGTACATCTACAATTTTACCTTTTCCTTCGTCGCCCCATTGGAGACCGAGTAGCAAATCTACTGCCATGTGCTGCTATTTAGTTGGTTTCTTTTTCCCGTAAAAATAGAGAGAGTGTTTTGTGATTTCAACATTAAACACCTCTTCTATCGTTTTTTTTATATTCTGAATTCGAGGATCGCAAAACTCAAATACCTCACCATCGTCTAAAATTACATGATCGTGCTGTCTATCAAAATAGGACTTCTCATAATGTGCCTGATTTTGCCCAAATTGATGCTTACGTACCAATCCACAATCTAATAAAAGTTCGATGGTATTGTATAAAGTAGCACGACTCACACGGTACTTTTTATTCTTCATTTTAATATAGAGAGATTCTATATCAAAATGATTGTCGCTCTCGTAAATTTCTTGAAGTATTGCGTATCGTTCAGGCGTTTTTCTGTGACCTTTTTCTTCGAGGAAGCCCGTAAAAACTGTTTTTACGATAGCCTGATGATTATTTGCCGTTTTCGCGTTCATAAGTAAGGGGCAAATTTACTCTTTTTAAACTCGTGTGACTTTATCGATTCCGTTTATTTTCTTAATGTTATTCACTAAGTTATTGAGAATTGTCTTGTTTTTAACTACGACCGTAATTTTCCCAGTAAAGACCCCATCGTTGCTATTAAAATTAACATTTCTCATGTTGATATGCATATTGCTAGAAACCACTTTAGTCACTTCGTTTACCAATCCCATATTGTCGATTCCTGTAATTTCTAAATCTACGGTAAAATCAATTTCGCTGGAATCAATCCATTTAGCCAGAAGTATGCGATAATTATAATTGCTCTGTAACTGAATCGCATTGGGGCAATTTTTTTTATGCACTTTAATCCCATCATTTACGGTAGTAAATCCAAAAACTTGATCACCAGGAATTGGATTACAACAATTGGACAAAGTGAAATCAAGTTTTTGCTCCTCCTTTCCAAAAACAAGTTGGTCGTAATTAACGCTAATCTCTTCTTTGTCTATATTTTCTGGAGAAGTTCCTCGCCTGATTTTATTCTTAAAAAAGCTCACAAGCATATTGCTACGGCTTGCCGAAAACTCCTTGAGCATTTTGTTGTCAATAGCACCTGAACCCACTCGATAAAAAAGGTCAAGACTGGTTTTTAGATGAAAGAATTGCACCAGTTGATTTACAGATTTTTCGTCTAAACTTATTTTTAAGGACTTGAGTTTTCTTGCGAGAATCACCTTCCCCTCGGCGGCAATTTCTTTCATCTCGTCTTTTAGAGAAGATTTAATTTTGCTCTTGGCTCTGCCGGTAACAACATAATCGAGCCAGTTACTCGAAGGTCTGGCTTTTTCTGAGGTTAAAATTTCTACCTGGTCACCGCTTTTTAGTTCATAGCTTAGCGGTACGAGTTTGCCATTTACTCTAGCCCCTCTTGTTCGCAGTCCCACCATTGTGTGAATAGAAAATGCAAAGTCTAATGGCGATGCGCCTTTTGGTAACGATTTTAAGTCTCCTTGAGGCGTAAAAATAAAGATCTCTTTGGCGTACAGATTAAGTTTAAAATCTGCGACAAAATCGACCGCATTTATATCAGAATGTTCGAGGGTTTCTTGCAATTTGTCAAACCAACTATCTAAACCTTGGTCTTCGTCTTCTTTATTTTTGTATTTATAGTGGGCGGCATACCCTTTCTCTGCAATCTCATTCATACGTTGCGAACGTATTTGCACTTCTACCCATCGGCCTTTATGCCCCATAACAGTTATATGTAAGGCTTCATATCCTGTAGATTTAGGCGAAGATATCCAATCTCGTAGGCGAATAGGGTTAGGTCTAAAGTGATCTGTCACGATGGAATAAATCTTCCAAGCGACAAACTTCTCGTTGTCTTTGTCTGAATTGTATATTATGCGAACGGCAAATTTGTCGTATACTTCTTCAAAAGAGACATTCTGTTTAAGCATTTTACGGCGAATCGAAAAAATAGATTTCGGACGTCCTTTAATTTTGTACGATACCTTCTCTTCGTTCAGCGATTTTTTAATAACCTGAGAAAAATCTTTTATGTATTTATCTTGCTCCTCTTTACTATCCTCTATCTTGCTTAAAATGTCGTTATAAACCTCGGGCTCCGTATATTTTAAGCCTAGATCTTCAAGCTCAGTTTTTATATTATATAGGCCAATGCGATGTGCAAGTGGGGCATAAATAAAGAGCGTTTCTGATGCGATTTTAAGCTGCTTATCCAATGGCATGCTATCCATGGTTTGCATGTTGTGCAACCTATCGGCAATTTTAATAATGATGACTCTTACATCGTCGTTAAGCGTGAGCAGCATTTTTCGAAAATTCTCTGCCTGTAACGATACATCTTTGTCCGATTGGAGGTTAGAAATCTTGGTAAGCCCATCGACAATACGAGCTACGGTTTCGCCAAACATCTGTTCGATGTCGGCTAGCGAATATTCGGTATCTTCTACAACGTCATGGAGCAGGGCAGCGGCAATAGAGGTTGCATCCAAGCCAATCTCTGCAGCAACAATCTTAGCTACAGCAATGGGATGAAAAATATAGGCCTCGCCAGACTTTCTGCGCTGTTCTTTATGCGCATCTACAGCAATATCGAAAGCATTGCGAATTAGCTTTTTATCTTCCTTGTTTAGGGTTTGATAGCTAATACGCAACAGCTCTTTATATTCTTTGGCAATAAGCTTGTTTTCTTCTTCAAGCAATTCCTCTGTCATAAATTTAAAAATACAATATACACTGATAACCACCAACTAATAATCGATTCCCTTTTTACGGTCAAAAGTTAGACCATTCTATATTAAAAAAGATCTTCTGTCTGGCTACTTAAAGGGTGCTGTATCACTGTGTTTTAAGATGTTCTCGAATCTCTTAAACAAAGGTGGATGGGAGTAATGCGCCACAACATAGGCAGGATGTGGAGTAAGATTGCTAAGATTGTTTTTTGCGAGCGCCTTTAGGCCAGAAATTAACGGTGCGCCATTGTAAGTGGTGGCTGCATAGTCGTCTGCCTGAAACTCGAACTTACGTGACAAATAGTTCATGATAAGACCCGTTACTTCAGAAATTGGAGTGTATAAAATACCAAAAGTAATAAGCCCTATATGAAACGAAGGAGTGCTAACATTTAAAGCCTCGGAGAGTAATTGATTGTTCACAAATAAGGAAAATAACCACAGCGTAAAGCCGGTTAAAAACACACCTATAAATAGATTAATTATAACGTGATTTCGTTTATAATGACCCACTTCATGCGCCAATACAGCAACAATTTCTTCTTCGCTTAAATCGTTGATTAGTGTATCGTAGAGTGTAATTCTTTTCTCCCTCCCAAAGCCAGAAAAATAAGCGTTCGCACGTGTACTTCGTTTAGACCCATTTATAACAAATATCTTAGAGAGCGTAAACCCAACACTGGTGGCATATTCACTAATTTTATCTCGAAGTGAACCATCTTGTAGGGGAGTTTGTTTGTTAAATATGGGAACTATTAATCGCGCATAAAAGAAGTTTGTAAACACTGTAAAAAGAGTTACTACAATCCAGGCGTACCACCAGAAGTTGTCTCCAGTTTTTTGATAAATAAAGATAATTAAGGCTAAAAGTCCGCCTCCAACAACAGCAGTAAGTAGCGCACCTTTTAATTTGTCTAAGAAAAAAGTGACTTTGGTTGTCTTGTTAAAGCCAAATTGCTCTTCTATTACAAAAGTGCTGTAATACGAAAAAGGAGTAGAGAGTACACTGCTAATGAGCATGATTACTCCAAAAAAGAGCAAGGCAACAATTATATCATTATCAGAAAATTGTCTCACCCATTGGTCTGCGAATGCAAATCCGTCGAACAAAAAAAAGAGCAAGACTGCGATTATTGATACAGCCTGACTAATCACAGAAAAACGATACGTTTTGGCCTTATAAAGCTGCGATTTCTGGTAGGCTTCGTGATCGTACACATCTGATAAAAGACTTGGTATTGGTGCATTATATCGTTTAGCGTTGAGATAATCTAGAATGGCGTCTATAAGAAAGTTTGCAATCAAAATTGTGATGATAATACCAAATAGAGTAGTGGGTTCCATAGTTTTTAACTTCTTTGTCTTACGGCTTCAAATAACAAAATACCTGCCGCTACCGATACATTCATCGAGTCAATAATACCTCGCATAGGGATACTAATATTAGTTGTGGCTTGTTCGCGCCATGCATCGCTCAGGCCTTCGGCTTCTGTGCCAACCACAATTGCGCATGCATTGGTATAATCTTGGGATAGATAATCCTGAGATTCTTGTAGCACTGCACTGAATATTTTAATCGATTTACTCTTTAAAAAATCAAGAACTTCTTGTGTAGTGCCAGTTGCAATTTGAGTAGTAAATACACAGCCTACACTGGAGCGAACGATATTGGGGTTATAAATGTCAGCTTTCGGATTTGCAATTATAACGGCATCAATACCAGCGGCATCTGCCGTACGAAACAAAGCGCCAACGTTTCCAGGTTTTTCTGGGGCTTCGGCCACCAGAATAAGAGAATTTTCGTTTGTAAATGTTAGCTGGTCTAATCTGTGGTCTTTAATTTTTGCAACTGCCAATACCCCTTCTGTGGTAGCACGATGAGCCACTTTTTTATAGATAGTCTCAGTAATTTCGAATTGCTCGGCAGTGTTCAAACCTTTAACAATTCTTAATGCGGCTGCATCGATAAGTTCTGGGCAAATAAAAAGCGAATCGAGCGTATAATTACCTTGAATGGCAAGCGTAATCTCACGCACACCTTCAATAATAAAGGTGCCTGTTTTTTTGCGCTCTCTGCTTTTGTCTTTAAGAAGCAGTAAACTTTTTATGCGCGGGTTTTGATTACTTGAAATTTGTATCACAATTATACGACTGAATAGCAAATTTACTGGAAGTATGCGAATAGCTCATTGCTTTTAAGTGATTAATGATATCTTTAATAACAAATTACCAACCTATGAAAACTTTAGTTGTCTTAGTACTGTGCTTCACATTAGCAGCCTGCAATCAATCTCAAAAATCAAATTCGGAAGAATTATCAGAAATAGCAGATACTGTCGAGATAGAGAATAATGCAGCAATAGTAACCTTCCCCAAGTATATTGGATCCCTGTTTGAAGCTCATGGAGGAATTGCCCGATGGAAGACTATGAATAATCTTAGCTTCGAACTAATAAAAGAATCTGGTAACGAGGTACATTCTACCGATTTAAATTCGCGTAAAGTAAAAATCGAACACGCTAAATGGAGTATTGGCTACGACGCAGAGCAAGTTTGGTTAAATAACAAAGAAGAAGATGCATATAATGGCAATGCCCGTTTTTATCACAACTTGTACTTTTATTTTTATGCCATGCCTTTTATCGTAGCCGATCCCGGCATTAACTATGAACAGCTGGCCAACCCTCTCGAAATTGACGGCAAAAGATATATAGGAACAAAAATTTCTTATGGCGATGGCATTGGCGATTCTCCAGAAGACGAATATATCGTGTATCGCGATATAGAAACTGGTAAAATGGCTTGGTTGGCTTATACTGTAACCTTTATGAGTGGCGAAAAGTCGGACAATTTTAAATTTATTAACTATGCTGAGTGGCAGGAAATTAACGGTTTGTTATTGCCCAAAAAACTCACTTGGTACAATGTAGAAGATGGCAAGCCTACTACACCCAGAAACGATAATAACGATTACCGAGGCAGTTTTAGACAACGAAATATTTGCAATGCCAGAGGGTGCTGTAGTGGTTCCAAAATAATAAAACAGGACGCAACCATTTTTGTTTTTTTAGTCTTAATAGAAACCATTGTTATGAAGCAGCTTGTAACCCTCTTTATTGTACTCTCTATTTTTTCTTGTGAAACGGAGCCGTTAGATGGCTTTGATGAAACTGCCTCAGACGAGGCCTCTCTTGTTTTTGTGGTGCACGTCGAAGGGATAGATTTAGCTATTGCTGCAGAAAATATACGTGGCGACGAGCGTTACTGTGCTAGTGCTACTGACTCAAGACAATTAGGTTTAGTAGCAACTATTATTAATCCTGACGACTCTTTTGTTGCGATTATCATTACAGTGGCGCCTGCGGGTATTACGACCCACAATTTAGGGGATTATGCAATAGCAGATAATTTTTGTTTTAAAGCCAGTATAACGGCCTTATTTTTTAATTCATTGGGCGAAGAAGTAGAAAGCTACGCCTCCTTTTCTGATTATGAAGGATCAGGAATTTTAGAAATAACAGATTATACTCCTTTTGAAGAACCGTTTTCAAGTGGAGGAAATATAACAGCAACTTTTGAAGCCACTCTTGGGCTTAGAGGGCCAGATGGAACTCCTGGTGGTGGCTCATTCTATTTTTACGGCACCATAAATAAGGTTGAATTTATTAGAGGCTGTGAATCGCCGTTTTGTTAAAAATTATGAAGCACTACCAGTTGTAATTGAGTTTTGTCAACATTATTTGTGGTTTGCCGCATGGCTCCAACTTGTATTTTCAAGTTCTTTTTAACTGCATAACCCAACGATCCAAACAATCGGTTTCTATCAAAAATCTCGACACTTCGCCCATCACCAATGTCACGTTCGCCATTAATAAAGAGCTCGTTATAAAAACTTAAATACCAGCTTTTGGCTTCGACGGTTTTTCCTTTAAGAGGGACAGTTAAGAAGAGCGCATATCTAAAACGAGTTCTGAAATCCAGCCCGTCTACAAATCGCTGTTCGTATCTAAAGCGATGGTTAAAGGAGAGTTTACCACCTATTTTCTGAGGTAAATTTGCCTCTTGATAAATTCTATTTTCTGTCGCGGTAGCATCGCTTTCCCCAAACGCACCCGAGGTAATATGTGCATATCCCAGGGCAAGTTTTACGTCTGTATTTTTTGGCTTGTAAGTAGCGGCGCCTCTTATTAGTAGTTGTTCTAAATCTCCTATGAGATCCCAGTTTCTATATTGGACATCACCCTGTATGCCCCATTGTGATTCGTTAAATTGAGTGCTCCAAATATATATGTACCAAGCACCTAATTGATCTTCGTCTACTTGAGCCTTGCTTGTTTGAGTAAATCCTAAAAATAGAACGGTAAAAAAAAGAGTTATGTTCTTCATGATGTATTAAAAAAAAGGAATGCGTCTTGCACATTCCATTATAAGTTTAAAATAATTATTGTTTGCTGTACTTCTCGGTATAACGCTTCCAAAGTTCGGTTTGATGCGTTTCTAAAGAGAGTTTTCTGCCATCGATAAAAGCATACGTCAATAAATTGGTTCGCATGTCTAAGGCATCCCCTTGCGATACAAAGAAAGTAGCGCTTTTACCAACAGTTAAGGTGCCATAATCGGCATCAATACCTAAGATTTTGGCATTGTTACCGGTAATAAGCTGTAAAGCTTTCTCTTTGTCTAAACCTTGTCCGGCAACCTGCCCTGCATAAAAAGGCATATTACGTGTCTGAAAATTAGACATCCGAGAATTTTGAATTCCCACTAACAATCCTGCATCCATTAGGAGTTTAGGCAATTTGTAGTTGTGATCGTAATCATGGTCTTCCATAGATGGTTGCGCATGTGGTTGCCCAACTAAAACAGCAATATTGTTTTGCTTTAAAAAATCTGTTATTTTATGAGCGTTATACCCACCTACAATAACCATTTTTTGGATTCCCATTTCTTTACAAAATGTCACAGCATCGATTATCTCTTTTTCGCCATTGGCAGAGACAAACAATTGCTGACTCCCGTCAAATATTCCTTGGGTTGCACTATACGCTAAGTTGTGTTCCCCACCGTTGGTTTCTGAATTTTCATAGGCTTTTGCAGTTGTAAAAAACGAACGAATCTTCTCAATATCCTTAGCATAATTGTCATTAGGTTTAAAGCCTCTTGGCTCTCCTAGCCACCAACGACCTCTTCTGAAGCTACTAGGCCATCTCATATGGATACCATCGTCTACCTTTACAGCGGCATCTTCCCAGTTCCAGGCATCTAATTGTACTATCGATGAGGTTCCGGAGATGGTTCCGCCTTGCGGAGCAATTTGAGCAATAAGCACTCCATTTGGACGCATAGACTCAACCACTTTAGATTCGGCATTATAGGCAATCAAACTACGAATATGAGGAATCATTTCGCCAATTTCGTCTTGATCGTTACTTGCTCTAACAGCATCTACCTCGACCAGTCCTAACGATTTAGCTGGTGCAATTATACCCGGATAAATATGCTGACCTGAAGCATCAACGACAGTTCCTGCCGTAACAGTACTGGCATCGCCAATGGCGGTGATTTTTCCGTTTTCGAAAACAATGGTTGCGTTGTTTATAACAGTCCCATCACCAATATGTGCGGTGACTCTAGTGATAGACATGGCTGTGGTCTGATTGGGTGCTGGTGTTTGCTGTGCAAATGCGCTTAACCCTACTAATAATACAAGAACGATACTTAAATTTATATACTTTTTCATCATCTGTAAATTAAAGGGTTTCACATGTGAATACTTGTTTCGGGCGACCACTCGGCGGGCGTTTTTTGCCGCCATCACCACCTTTGTCTTTCATCATCATTTTTACAAGGGTGTTGCGTTCTTGCTTGATAGTCGCTCTCATCTGCTTATCTTTTTCTAAGTCAAAAAACAAAGCACCTTCAATAAATGTCTTTTCGGCTTTAGCATATATAGATAAAGGGTTGTCGTTCCACAGAACTAAATCTGCATCTTTACCCACTTTAATACTCCCTACTCGATCGTCTAAATGCAACAGCTTGGCAGGATTGATAGTAACCATCTTCCATGCTTGTTCTTCGCTCATGCCACCATACTTAACGGTTTTAGCAGCTTCTTGATTAAGACGTCTAGACATTTCTCCGTCGTCACTATTTATTGCTACAGTAACACCTTGATTGGTCATAATGGCTGCATTATAAGGAATGGCATCGTTTACCTCAAACTTATAGGCCCACCAGTCACTAAAAGTTGAACCTCCAACCCCGTGTTCTACCATTTTATCGGCAACTTTATAGCCTTCTAAGATGTGAGTAAAAGTGTTTACTCTAAAGTCGAACTTCTCTGCCACTTTCATGAGCATATTAATTTCGCTCTGAACATAAGAGTGACAACTAATAAAACGTTCGCTTTTAAGAATTTCGGATAAGGTTTCCATCTCTAAATCGTAGCGAAAGGTACCTCCAGCTTGTTTGCTTTGCTCATATTCTTGTGCGCGAGTAAAATAATCGATAAACATTTGTTCTACACCCATACGCGTTTGTGGGAATCTGCTAAAACTTGTCCAGTTAGATTGTTTTACGTTTTCACCTAAAGCAAATTTTATAAACTTAGGAGAATCTTGATAAATCATATTATCGGCGCTTTCTCCCCATTTGAGCTTGATAATTGCAGATCTACCTCCAATTGGATTTGCAGAGCCATGCAAGATTTGGATAGAAGTTACTCCGCCAGCAAGATTTCTGTAAATGCCAATATCTTCTGGATCGACAACATCTTCGATTGTAACTTCGGCCGAAGAGTTATGACCCCCCTCGTTAATTGCCAAAGCAGCAATATGAGAATGTTCGTCAATTATTCCAGCGGTTAGGTGTTTGCCCGTGGCATCAATAACCGTTGCATTATCTGCACTCAGATTAATACCAATTTTGGAAATTTTACCGTTCACTACTAGCACATCGGTTTCTGTTAAAGTGCCTTGTTCTTCGCTAGTCCATACCGTTGCATTTCTGAACAGTATATTTTTAGAGCTTGGAATTGTCTTATAACCATATCCAATATTAGGATAGGTCATAGCTACAACTTCTGGCGCATCTTCTTCTTCTTCTTCTTCTTCTTCTTCTTCTTCTTCTTTTGCATCTCCTGTTCTAGTAGCACTAAACTGTTGCTCGGTTCCAGATGGAGTAATTAGTTTACCAGACAGATTATTAGAAGATTTATTTACAACAGCCGTCATACGGGTTACATCTTTTGTAGCTTCGTCTGTCATTCCGAGTACAATCCATCCTTCTTTATAAGATAGTGTAGCTGGATACTTTGTTTCGCCTAGCTTGATTTCTGCTTTAGGTTTTGCCATGTCGCCAGTAATGTCCATAGTATAGGTTTTACCAGCAGCGGTCAAATTATAGGTGCCGCGAATATCTTTTACACTCATATCGTTTATCACACTTTTTTGCCCTGAAGTCCAATTCTCATACAAGGTTGTTCCGTCTTCAAAAATATCGCCAGAAGTAATCAAAAAGTTTGCATAGGCTCCTTTTCGTAAAGTACCTAGTACATCAGACTTTCCTAAAACAGACGCCGGAACAGTAGTTAAGGCCTCCAGTGCTTTGGTTTTGTCTAAACCATGTTGAATAGCCTTGATAAGCTTGGCTTTAAAGGCAGAAAGAGACTTTAGCTCATGCGTGGTAAGCGCAAAGCGGATTCCGTTATCTGCCATCGCTTTAGGATTGCTAGGTGCTTGGTTCCAGTTACGCATATCTGCCAACGAAATATAATCTGTCATATATGGGTTAGAAACATCGTATGCATCCGGAAAGTTGATGGGTAATATATAGGTAGCATTAGTTGCTTTAATATCTTGAATGCGTTCGTACTCGTCTCCACCTCCTACAATTACATATTGAATCCCAAACTGATCGCCAATTTTATCGGCGCGAATGTCGTTTCCTTTATTGCCTGCATCAAAAATCTTTGTGATACCTTTATTAGTAATCATGGCATCTAATGCTCTGTCTTTAGTTGTAGAGCCTCCTGCTGTATACCAGATTAAATCATGATTTACTTGTCTTAAAAGAGCCATTGATCCCATAAGAGAACCTGGGTAAGATTGACGACTTGCAACACTTTTAGAAAATGAAAAGTGATCTGTAGACGAAGCGTCTAGAATACGGTTAGAATCGTCGCCACTTTCGCGAAGGCTTACCAAAATTCCCGTCCCTTGAGAAATTCCGTCTTGACGACTAGCGTTTACTACTCCAAATCCTGCTTTCCTGAACTCTGTAGCTTTTTTAGAGTCAAACTTAAATGCATCGATCGCATTAAAGTCTGGCATAATATGGTCGTTCCAATAAAAGCCTTCTCGTGTAGCGCTATATTGTGGCGACCGCCCGTTACCTTGAGCTCGTTTTGCTTTTGTTACCCCGAAATCTGTATACAAATCAATAAAGGAAGGATAAATGGTTTTCCCTTCAAGATCTATCACAACAGAACCGTTGGGTATCTGAATGTTTTTTCCAACATTTACAACCTTACCGTCTCTAATTACCAGAGATGCCTTTGTTATCACTTCTGTTGGGGAGATATAAATTGTCGCGTTGGTAAAGCTCGTATAGGGCTTAGACGTTTCTTTTACCCCATCATTAACAGGATAATAATCTTGCGCAAATAGGCTTTGGCCCATTATTAGCGCAAGAAACACTAAAAAGTATTTATTCATTTTAAGTGGTTTTCTTTTTACAGATACAGTTGTTTAGAGCTTTCTGAAAGAGCTCATGTAGTGAACAAACAAATGTATTTTTCAAAAATGGTTGGTTTAGACTCTAAATATACTAAGCATTGGAGTTGCCTGCCTAATTATAACACTTTTTTAACAGCTAGATACTTGAATTTAAAGCTCGTTTTTTTCAGAATAATTAACTGCGAGGGCTACCATATAACTGTAGCTCATTATTCCTTTGGATTGATTGTTGGCTTTTAAAAAATTATCCCAAAATATTTTAGACAAATCTTCGAATGGGTTATTGTAGCGCTGCCAAAATTCGCGCATCTCTTTATAGCTCTCTAAAATCCCTGGATTAACTCTGGTTACTATTTCGTGGTATGCTTCCATATCACGGCGCGCTACTTCGTTTATACAATAGCGCAACAAGAAGATATAACCGCTGTATTTTATATAATCATCTGGGTTGTGAATGGTTGCCAAAGCAGCAATAAAATTAGCTTCATTCTCTGCAGCATAGCCCAGCTGATGTGCTTGCTCATGGCAACTCACAACTGCGAATTTATAAGATTTTATCAAGTTGTTTACCTGAGCTTCTCCTGTTAACGGATTGTAGTATCCACTGTAACCCATATAGGTAAGGCCAAGACTTAATCCAGAGTTTTTTAAACTCTTTGGCGAATAACTAAATGCAGGAAACTTTTCGCTCAATACTTCATAACCGTCTGTGGAGCGTTTAAAGATTTCTTTATTAGAATAGGGGATATCAATCTTGACAGAATCTGCATAGCCTAGTTCGCGATGTATGCGGTTAGATTTATCGATCAAATCATTGGTAAGTGTAAGCAATTGCTCGGTAGTGTACGATTTTTCTAATGCCAAGGTCTCGTGTAATGGCATTCTATAATAATTTATTCCCCAGAGAAGATTAAACATCAAATATGCCAAAGACAAGGTGGCACTAATATCTAAAAAGAATAAAACAGGATTTGTTTTTAAACGCTTTACATTATTATAGAGCCAACGCAGCGCAAGCGAAATCAACCCTAAATAAATTATATCGCCAACAGAAAATGGAATCCATCCAAATGCATACCTACTTAATTTTGAGATAAATGGGAAAATTCCTAGGCTGTAATAGGTTTCGACAAATTGTGGGTACCCACGTAAAATCCTCAGACCAAAAATCTGAACGACCAACAAGAGGGCTAAAATAAGCTTGGTTTTATGGCGCACTCTTCAAACTTACAAACTAATTCTTTGAATCAGAAATTTTACAACCATCATATATTGGTTACTTTTGCAAGGTCAAAAATTAAACTTATGAATCAAGCTATTCGCGATTTACAACCGAAAGAAATTTGGAATCGTTTTGCAGACCTTAATGCAGTGCCTAGAGCTTCTAAAAAAGAAGAACGTGTAATTAACTTTATGACAAAGTTTGGTCAAGACTTAGGTTTTGATACCATAATAGACCACGTGGGCAATGTGATTATTAAAAAGCCAGCCAGCCCAGGGATGGAAGATCGCAAAACGGTGGTAATGCAATCGCATTTAGATATGGTTCATCAAAAAAACAGCGACACCATTTTTGATTTTGATACCCAAGGAATCGAGATGTACGTAGATGGAGATTGGGTACATGCTAACGGAACCACGCTAGGTGCAGATAACGGGCTAGGAGTTGCAACTATAATGGCGATTCTAGAAAGTGATACAATTGCGCATCCAGCTATCGAAGCCTTGTTCACAATAGACGAAGAAACTGGGATGACAGGGGCGTTGGGCCTTAAAGGTGGTGTGTTAGACGGGGATATTTTACTTAATCTCGATACCGAAGAGGACGACGAGATTGGAGTTGGATGTGCAGGTGGCGTTGATGTTACAGCTACTGCTACCTATCTGCTTGAGGCAGCTCCGAATAATTGCAAGTCCTTTTCTTTAAATCTAAAAGGTTTACAAGGAGGGCACAGCGGAATGGACATTATTAAAGGTTTAGGCAATGCAAATAAGTTGATGAATCGAGTTTTGTACGATCTAAACGATTTGATTCATGTTGCTGCAATTGATGGCGGAAGTTTACGCAATGCTATTCCAAGAGAAAGTAATGCTCAGTTTGTAGTTACAGATGGCAATGTAGTAGTTATGCAAGAGAAACTAGGATCTATAGTTACTAGCATAAAGAGCGAATATACAAGCCTAGAGCCTTCGCTTACTATCGAACTCGAAAATCTAAATGAGCAAATAGAGAACGTTATGCCGGCGGCTTTTCAAACAGATTTACTTAGAGCATTATATGCTGCATACAATGGAGTATATAGAA
>QIIH01000097.1 GCA_003229235.1 Flavobacteriales bacterium
GCGTTCTATGCACTTTTTAGGTTTTATTTGGAATCCCTTAGAAGGAATCGATTTAGGCTTCTTCGAAATTAAATTTTATAGTCTTTCTTATATTGTTGCCTTTATTTTGGGCTGGTATATCATAAAACGGTTTTTTAAAAACGAAAACGAATCTTTAGAGAAACTAGACAGCCTTTTTATTTATATGGTACTCGCTATTTTAATAGGTGCTAGATTGGGGCATGTATTCTTTTATGAACGCGAATTGTTAACCTCAGACCCATTATCTGTAATCTTACCTTTTAGAACCACCCCCGAATTTGTATTTACCGGATTTAGGGGCCTTGCGAGTCATGGCGCTACTATTGGAGTTGTAATTTCTCTCTATCTATTTAATAAAAAATACCTAAAAAAGAACCTCCTCTGGATAATTGATCGTATGGTGGTGCCGGGTGCAATAGGCGCAGCTTTTGTGAGGCTTGGTAATTTTATGAATTCAGAAATTGTGGGTAAAACTACAGACGAGTATGCCATGGCTGTAAAATTGGTAAGAGACCAATACTCCCACAGCGAAGCCGTGAGAAAAACAGGAATTAATAATGTAAGTGATGCATATTCGGCAATAGTTAACGACCCGCAGTTTGCCGAACTTCTTGCTGCTGTTCCTTACAGACACCCTACTCAGATTTATGAGGCATTAGGTTATATAGCAACTTTTGTAATTCTTTGGTTTGTGTACTGGAAGACCGATAAAAAACAAAAATTAGGCTATATGCTTGGGCTGTTTTTTATATTGCTCTGGAGCGTTCGCTTTTTTGTGGAATTCTTTAAGGACTCGCAAGGAGACGAATACCTTACTGCCTTTTCTCTTAATACGGGACAATTGTTGAGTATTCCATTTATTATTCTTGGATTGTACTTGATGTTTAGACCTCAAAAGAAACAACTAGCATAGCATGAGGAAAGCAATTATTTTAATATTTATTAGTGGCATGTTAATAGCAACTGCTGCTTGTAAATCTGATGCTAAAAAGGAAATTTCGGCTACTGTTGTCGAATTCACTAAAGAAGCAACCCTAAGTATTTTTAAGCAAGATACAGTTGCTCATAAAGTCTTAGATATCGAGATTGCAGACGACGAATACAGCCGTCAAACTGGTTTGATGTACAGAGACACTATGGGCGACAATCAAGGAATGCTATTTATCATGGACCAGGAGCGCCAACAGGCATTCTTTATGAAGAACACACGTATTCCGCTTGACATTATTTATCTAGACAGCCAGAAGCAAATAGTGAGCTTTCAAGAGAATGCACAGCCCATGAATAAAACTTCTTTGCCTTCTGGAGTACCTGCAAAATATGTTCTAGAAATTAACGGGGGACTTTCCCGCGCATGGGATTTACAAATAGGGGATTCTATTTCTTGGGAATTGCCCGCAATTGTCAATTGTCAATTGTCAATTGATTATTGACTATTTATTATTGTTGATTCGTTTAACTGTTTAATCGGATGCAATTCTGCCGTGGTAGTGCATGTTTCTCAATCGGGTATTTGTCAAGCTCTTTATTAAAAACTACAATTAGGTAGGCCATACAACTCACTGATTTGATTCACTAGATTAATTTTATTCTTTGGGTTTCCATTTCATTTGTATTTATTGTTTTCACTTAAACCTCAGCGATCTTTGATCGCATATCGAAGCAACTTCCTTGATATGGGAGAAAAGCTCCTAACCTCATGTGATTTGCGAATAGCAAATTACGAGGAGTTTTCGAAGGGGTGCTGCGCGAGCAGCAATCATTCAGTTGCGAGATGACTGCCTTTTTTTTTGCAACTTCTTTTTGGGAAAGCAAAAAAAAGTTGAAGAAATAAATAATATGAATATAATGGTTAAACCAAGCCCGCGTTAAGGATTGAACGGCCTGTTGGAGCTATTGGGGGAGTCAAAGCGACTAGTGAAAGCCTGACGCCAACGCATGTTGGGGGAACGCCCAAAAATATTGCATAAAAAAAAAGCCACATCTTTCGATATGGCTTTTATATAAAATTAAACACTAAGAAACTTAAGCCGTTGGCTCTTCTTCGTCTTCATTTTTGTCTGATAAATCGATGCCGCGTTTTTTAACGGTATCGTACATTACTGGAGTAGCGATAAACATAGATGAATATGTACCTACTACAACCCCTACCATCAAGGCAAAGATTAGTCCTTTAATCGAATCGGCACCAAATGTAAAGATACATAGCAGTACGACCAAGGTAGTAAGCGAGGTATTTAAGGTACGGCTCAATGTACTATTCAAGGCCGAGTTAATGATACGATTCATCTTCCAAGTCGAATGCTCATTAAAATACTCTCTAATACGGTCAAATACAACCACGGTATCATTTAACGAATATCCTATAACTGTTAGGATAGCCGCAATAAAAGATTGGTCGATCTCCATATTAAATGGCATAATCTTATAAGTAAGGGAAAAGATTCCAAGTACGAGAAGTACATCATGGAATACAGCTACCACTGCACCTAAACTAAATTGCCATCTTCTAAATCTCAATAAAATATAAAGGAACACTACGATTAGCGAACCAAAAACGGCCAATATTGAGCTTTGTTTGATATCATCTGCAATTGTTGGGCTTACCTTATACGATTCCATACGCCCATATTGACGCCCTGAATCTTCACTAGTAAAGGCCTCGTAGGTTGTCATTGTACTCGGTAAGTTTTTCTTAACCGCTTCGAACAACATACGCTCTATCTCTTGGTCAATTTCTGTTCCTGTTTCGTTTACTTTATATTTGGTAGTAATCTTAAGCTGATTATCTCCCCCATAGGTTTTTGCCTCGGCACTTCCAAATACAGCAACTAAGTCTTGCGAAACTTCTGTCGCATTCACATCTTTATCGTAACGCACAGTATATGTTCTACCTCCAACAAAATCGACACCCATATTTAGGCTGTTGGTAAATAAAGAAGTTAAACTTGCTGCGATTAAGATTCCAGAAATAATGTAAGCAATCTTGCGCTTTTTAAGAAAGTCTATGTTTACGTTGGCAAACAAGTTTTTAGTCAGTGGCGTTGAGAAAGGAAGGGGCTTCCCGTTAGTTGTATACCTGTCAATAAACAAACGAGTAATAAAGATCGCTGTAAACAACGAAGTCAAAATACCAATAAGTAACGTAGTTGCGAATCCTTTAATAGGACCTGTTCCAAAGATTAAAAGTATTATACCTGTTAATCCTGTGGTAATGTTTGCATCTAAGATAGAAGACAAGGCGTTGTTAAAACCATCCTTAATAGCCAATTTCTGAACCTTACCTTTTCGTAACTCTTCTCGAATCCGTTCGAAGATAAGTACGTTTGCATCTACAGAGATACCAATGGTAAGTACAATACCTGCAATACCTGGTAACGTAAGTACAGCTCCCGGAAGACCTGCCAAACACCCAAAGATGAATAGTATATTTACAACAAGAGCGACATCGGCATAAATACCTGCACGCCCGTAGTAAAAAATCATCCAAAGTAGCACTAAAATAAGTGCTATCCCGAAAGACATTATCCCACTATTAATAGCCTCTTTACCCAGCGTTGGTCCTACAACCTCTCCCTGAATAATATCTGCTGAAGCAGGAAGTTTACCAGCGCGTAATACGTTGGCTAAATCTGCTCCCTCTAATACACTAAAGTTGCCAGTAATTTGTGTGCGCCCACCGGAGATTGCACCTGTGCTTACACCTGGTGCAGAATATACAATATCGTCAAGAACTACCGCTACCTGGCTTTGATTAGTGTAGGCATAGGCGGTCATTTCTTCCCATATCTTAGCACCAGTACCGTTCATTTGCATGTCTACTGCAACTCGGTTTCTGTTGTCGTAACCTTGCGAAGCATCAACTATTACTCCACCACCTAAAGGGGCTACATCGTCGCGATTTCCTTTTAATGCGTACAAATGAGTTACCTCAACTCCGTCGTCATTTAAGTAAGGCTTACCCCAAACAAATTGTGCAAACTTGATGTCTTGTGGTTTACGAGCTAATACTTCTTTTGTTCTTAAATATGCATTAACATCTAATGTGTCTGTAAGCTTTACAACAGCGAGCGTAGCGCTTCCTGTTCCACCCATTGATACGAATGAATCAAATAAAGGGCTTGCCGAAGTTTGCGTTTCGTTTTCGCCATCTGCGTCTTGACCTCCTAATAATTGAGAAACAGCATCTGTAGTATCGGTTTGCGTTTCTGCTTCTGGAGTCTCATCTACTTGCATATCGGCCAATACTGAATTAGCATCGTTTAAGTAGTTAAATACGTCTTCGAATTTATATAATTCCCAGAACTCTAATTGAGCTGTACTTTGTAATAATTTTTTTGCACGTTCGATGTTTTTGGCTCCTGGCAATTCTACCAAGATACGTGCTGAGCTACCTAAACGCTGAATTTTAGGTTGCGTAACACCAAATTTATCGATTCGTTTTCTGAGAACCTCATGAGCAGAAGTAATTGACTCATCTATTTTTTGAGCAATGATAGGCTTAACCTGAGCATTGGTCATATCGAAGTTAATCTCTTCGCTTAATGTTTTGTTAGCAAAAATATCTGGAGAGGCCAAGCGATTATCACCTGGAATCGCTTCGAATGCTTCGTAAAACGACTCTAAATAGGTATCCTGAGAATCTTTTTGCAATTCGTCTGCGTCACTCAAGGCTTGAGCCAAGACAGGATCTTTGCTATAGTTAGCTAATCCGTTTAAGATATCTTTTACAGAAATCTGAAGAATCACATTGATCCCTCCTTGAAGGTCTAACCCTCTCTTTAATTCCTTTTCCTTCGCGGTTTTGTAGTCGATTCCTAAGAACACAGACTGCGTTGATAAAGAATCGATATACGCCGCTTCTACTCGGTCTCTTCCTTCTGGATCTGTATCGGCTATTAAATTTTCCGAATACTCTTTTGCTTCGCCTTCTACCCTCGCCGAAATAAACGTATAAGAAAGTTGATACAAACTTACCAATCCAAAGAGGATTGCAAATACTTTTATTAGTCCTTTGTTTTGCATTCTATTATTATTAATTGTCAAATTTTAAAACGTGCAAATATATCACTTACTCTAGGAATTGGCAATTATTTTTAAGTCAGATTTTGTAAAAATGCCATAAAAAAAGGCCGTGAAAACGGCCTTAGTTCTTAAAGTATTAATCAGATTTTAGGAGCTCAATAAACCATTGGTTTTTTTAACTCCCTCTGCACTCTGTACCATATGATCTTTTTCTGCCTGATTTAAATCCAATTCAACGATAGATTCTATTCCGTTCCGGCCTAAAATTACCGGAACTCCAATACATAAATCGTTCAATCCATACTCTCCTTCTAGAAGCGTAGAACACGCAAACATTTTCTTTTGGTCGCATGCAATTGCCTGTACCAATCCAGAAACTGCCGCTCCAGGAGCATACCAAGCGCTAGTACCGAGTAATTTTGTTAGGGTCGCTCCACCTACTTTGGTGTCTTCTTTAACCTGAGTAATACGATCTTCACTCAAAAATGCGCTAACTGGAACACTGTTACGCGTGGCCAATCTTGTAAGAGGCACCATTCCTTTATCGCTATGACCACCAATTACCATTCCGTCTACATCGCTTATTGGTGCTCCAAGAGCCTCGGCCAAACGATATTTAAAACGAGCGCTGTCTAATGCACCACCCATTCCGATGATACGATGTTTTGGAAGACCAGTTGTTTTATGAACCAAATATGTCATGGTATCCATAGGATTACTTACCACAATAATAATAGTGTTAGGAGAATACTTGATAAGACTACTCGAAACCGATTTTACGATACCGGCATTGATTCCGATTAATTCTTCGCGGGTCATTCCTGGTTTTCGTGGAATCCCACTAGTAATTACAACGATATCGCTATTGGCAGTTTTTGAATAATCGTTGGTTGAACCAATAATTTTAGTATCAAAGCCATTTAACGAAGCTGTTTGCATTAGGTCCATTGCTTTTCCTTCGGCATATCCTTCTTTAATATCTAAGAGTACAACTTCTGAGGCAAAGTCTTTAATAGCAATGTATTCGGCACAACTTGCTCCTACGGCTCCAGCGCCTACAACGGTAATTTTCATTTGTCTTATTTTATGTTAATAATTGGACTGCAAAAGTACAAAAAGCAATTTTCAATTATTGGAATCTTAAATGCAATTTTTGATAGATTTACCTGTCTTTAAGAAAATTCAAATTTATTAGTAAACAGAGGCAAGTTCAGGGTATTACAAATAAAAAACACTCCGTTTGGAGTGTTTTTTATTGATCTATGAATTTATTTTATGCGTCAATATTTGCATATACAGCATTCTTCTCGATAAACTCACGACGAGGCGGCACCTCATCGCCCATTAGCATAGAGAAAATACGATCGGCCTCTATTTCGTTATCGATAGTAACTTGACGTAAGGTTCTGAACTCAGGATTCATTGTTGTATCCCAAAGTTGTGTAGCATTCATCTCACCAAGACCTTTATAACGTTGGATTCCGGCGCTACCGCCAAACTTCTCAACTATAATGTCACGTTGATTATCGTCCCAAGCGTATTCTTTTTTGACTCCTTTCTTAATTAAATATAAGGGTGGTGTGGCAATATATACGTGGCCTGCTTCTACCAGAGCTCTCATATATCTAAAAAAGAAGGTCAAAATTAAAGTCGAGATATGACTACCATCTACATCGGCATCACACATGATTACAACTTTGTGATAGCGTAGCTTATCCAAATTAAGAGCTTTACTGTCTTCTTCGGTCCCTATAGTTACCCCAAGGGCCGTAAAAATGTTACGAATCTCTTCGTTCTCGAACACTTTGTGCTGCATGGCTTTCTCTACATTCAGAATTTTACCACGTAATGGCAAAATTGCTTGAAACAAACGATCACGGCCCTGTTTAGCCGTTCCCCCAGCCGAATCACCCTCGACAAGAAAAACTTCGCATTTTGCTGGATCTTGCTCAGAACAATCAGAAAGCTTACCAGGCAAACCTCCACCACTCATCACGGTCTTACGTTGCACCATTTCGCGAGCTTTACGTGCAGCGTGACGTGCAGTAGCAGCCAAAATTACCTTTTGAACTATCGTTTTGGCATCTATTGGGTTTTCTTCAAGGTAGTTTTCTAACATCTCAGAAACCGATTGAGAAACGGCAGAAGTTACATCTCTGTTCCCTAATTTAGTTTTGGTTTGCCCTTCAAATTGCGGTTCGGCAACTTTTACAGAAATAATAGCCGTTAAGCCTTCTCTAAAATCGTCCCCAGCAATTTCGAACTTAAGCTTATCTAGCATTCCAGAAGCTTCGGCATACTTTTTTAAGGTCGTAGTAAGCCCGCGTCTAAAACCCGAAAGATGTGTTCCTCCTTCGTGAGTATTAATGTTGTTAACGTACGAATGTAAATTTTCGTTAAAAGATGTATTATATATCATCGCGACTTCAACCGGAGTACCGTTCTTTTCGCCTTCCATAGAAATTACATCGCCAATTAAGGCCTCGCGACTACTGTCTAAGAATCTAATAAACTCTTTGAGCCCTTCTGTACTGTGAAAAGTTTCTTTTACAAATTCTCCTTCTTCGTCTGTATTACGCTTATCAGTTAGATTGATTACGATTCCCTTATTTAAGTAAGACAACTCACGTAAGCGACTTGCCAAAGTGTCATAATTGTACTCTAAAACAAGAGTGAAGATCTCTGGGTCTGGTCTAAAAGTAATTATGGTTCCGCGTTCTGTTGTTTCGCCAGCTGGCCTTACAGGATACATCGTTTTACCACGCTCGTATTCTTGCTCATATATTTTGCCGTCGCGATAAACTGTAGCCTTTAAATGTGCCGAAAGCGCATTTACACAACTAACTCCAACACCATGTAATCCTCCAGAAACTTTATAAGAATCTTTGTCAAATTTACCTCCAGCTCCAATCTTGGTCATTACGACCTCGAGCGCAGAAACGCCTTCCTTTTTATGCATATCAACAGGAATACCTCGCCCGTTATCTTTTACGGTAACCGAGTTATCCTCATTAATCCAAACATCGATGGTATCACAATGACCAGCCATCGCTTCATCAATTGAGTTGTCAATAACTTCATACACCAAATGATGCAAGCCTCGCACCCCAACATCACCAATATACATTGAAGGTCTTTTACGCACATGCTCCATCCCTTCGAGGGCTTGAATACTGTCTGCGCCATACCCTTTACTATTCGATTCTTCGCTCATAAAATTTTATTGATTTTTCACTTAAATTTCAAGACTAACAAATATAAGAAAAACCCTTGTAATTACTGGGGTTTTAGGTAATTTAGACCCTTAAGTTATCAACAATATTTTGTGAAGAAAAAACCACAAAATGGTATGTAATTTTCACTTCTTTAATGGCGACATTTGAAGAATAATCCTAAAGTTATATTAAAATCTGTAAGTTCTGTTCGTTTTTGAGACTAAGCGCACACTAAAATTGATTAAATTCGAACATATTTAAATCACTTAAACTATCCAAACTATGAAATTTAAATTATTTTTTACAGCAGCAATAATGATTGCAACAATGGCAGTGTCTACAACTGCGCAGGCGCAAAAATTTTCTGATCTAGACAAAAGTCCGATGGACGCAGCTTCTTTGCCTAACGATTACAAAATAGCCGAGAAGGTTGTAAAGATCCAATACGGCCGTCCTCAGCTAAAAGGTCGTGAGTTAAGCACCTTAGCTCCAAACGGAAAAGTTTGGCGCACAGGAGCCAACGAAGCACCCGAAATTACTTTTTA
>QIIH01000096.1 GCA_003229235.1 Flavobacteriales bacterium
AAATTGCATTTTCGCAGCACTTAATGTTGCACCCACGCTGTCGTGCAAATCGCTTGCAAGCCGTTGGCGTTCTTTTTCTTGCCCGGCAATCATAGCATCTATTGTATTGAGTTCTTGCTCTTTTAATATCTTTTCTGTCTTCTGAATCTCGATCTCTTTTTCTTGCTCTGCGATGTGTTGTTTACGTTTGGTAGATCGAAATAGCAAAAAGGCGATGATACTACCTAGGCCTAAAGTGCCGCCGAGGCCGTAGGCGATGTTTTTGTTTTGGATGGATTTTTGACTTTGTAAAAGTGCTTCTTTCTCTGCCTCTAAAGTTCGATATTTTCTATCAGATTCTGCAAGTGCTTTATTCTGCTTGTCTTCTTTGATTGAATCTCGAACTGAAATTAATTTTTTCGAATAAATAAAACCATTCTCACTGTCGTTGATACTGTCGAATAATACAACCATATTTTCGTAAAGTATCTCACGAGTCTTTAAATCGAATTTATTGAGTTTTATGCTATCTGCACTTTTAAAATTTTGTAAGGCTAAATTGTATTTTTTTAATCCTTTATAAGATTGGCCTAGATTATTATATGAGTAAGCCAAATACACTGAGTGCTTAATTTTTAAGAAATAATCACGGCTGTCATTAAATACTTTAATTGCTTCAGTGTAATTTTGTAAAGTATCCGAATTAAAGGCAACGCCTTTGTTAAATTTAAAACCAATTGCCAGAGTTGTATCCTTTATTTGATATGCAAGTTCTATCCCCTTATCATAAAACTTTAGTGCGTTTTCCATGTCGTCGGCATGGTTAAACTTAGTCGCTAGTTTCCCATAGGCTTTGGCCAAGTCTTTTGGATTGTTGGTTGAATTAGCATAGTCAATATATTCTTGAAGAAATTTTGCTGTAGAAATTTTGCTTTCTTTTTGGTGCGAAATTGTTTCAATTAATGATAAGTTAGTTTGAGCTACTTTATCCAAACTATCAATTTCCTTCCAAATAATTTTAGCATCGAGATAATGATTAAAGGCCTTGTCATGCAGATCTAAGGCCAAATTTGCTTCACCAAGCATCAATAGTCTTTGTGCATTTTCAAATTTTGCCAATTGGGTTAAATCAACATTTAAAAGAACATGAATCACCGAATCATAAATTTCTTTGTCAAGATATTCTTCGGCTGTCTCTAAATCAGAATCCTGCCCAAAAGCAATACCAGCAGCTAAAAACACTGCTGGTAATATTGCTTTTTTTATGTGTTTAATTATATACAATCTTATTGCGTTCCTATTAAAATCGAACCATCTTTGTCGTCGGGAGATCCGCCAACAGCTGGTGTTTCACAAACAGGGCGGCTACAAGCCAAACTTTGCTTAGAGACTCGAAACCAAAAAGGCTGCTCATCTTGAACACCCAATTCCATTCCATCTAACGTTTGATGCTTGACTTCATTAGAAGTCCCGAACGTTGGGTGACTTGATAAACGCAATTCCAAATTATCATGATTGCTACAATACAAAGCATTATGTATTTTAAAATTATCAGAATGTGATGTTTTGTTAACTAATCTAAAGTGTCCTTTTATTACGTTCTTTAAGTTCTGTTGGTTCCAAAAGAACTTAGCTGTAATAATTACTGTGTTATCCTCAAAAACAAGTTGATAAGAAGAGGAATTTACTCTAATGTCATAACTCATAGTTTATAATTTAGTTTAAATAAATGTTTTTAGTTCTAATTTTTCAAAACTTACATTTCCATTCGAGTCGAACAAATATTGAACCTCAGGAAATGTAAAATTGAAAAGATTATTAATATCGTTCGCATAAGTATATCCATCGCTACGATTTTTATCATCTGCAAATAAAAGCCCTACCACATTTTGGTCGTCATCATAAACAATAGAACCACTATCCCCGGATGTCGATATCTTAGTTATCTGGATTTGTTTAAAAAAAAGCTCATCCCTTCCGTCTATTTCGACCTTTAAGGTTGTATTTAGTGATCGTAAACAACCAGATAAAGTGTTTGTTTTGTACCCGCATTTAGTGACGTTTAAATGAAGTTTTGGGCACCGATTTATGTTTTGGAGTTGTATACCATTTTTAAGTTTAGTCACTATTCTGTGCTCGTTATTAATTTTATAAATCGCCGCATCTAGATATGGTTTAAATTGTTCCCAAATTAAGACTCCAGATAAGTAATTATTAAGATCTTCACTTGAAGGAATGTCGTAGACCCTAGGGTTGTAAATTTCATCACCGCGATTTTCACAATTATCTTGCAACACGTGCTTGTTTGAAAGACCGAAAAACCCATCGTGATTTTTTAGTGTAAAAATAGCGCCTAAGGTACCACCCATATCAAACGGTTGATTACTAACGCTTCTACCACCCTGGAGTATTGGATCGAAATCAAAGTTAGCCGAAGGATCGGAATCAATGGCCGAAACCTTCTCAGTCCAAACCAATGAAACTTTAATAAATGTTTCATCTAGATTTTGTTCCTCTTGAGGTAAGTTTTTGTTTACGAGCGGTAAGAACTCTGGAAACTCAACTTCAAATTGTTCACGGTCTTCTTTAGTTATGCTCTCGGGTTGCAATAATCCTGTTTTCTTTCGCCCAAATTCTATTTCAAAGTTGTATCGATCATTTGTAGACTTAATTACTGCCATATAGATCAACTCTAAATCCAATTCAAAGAAGTGCTTGTCCCATTGGGAAAGCGCAAAATTTGCCTCTTCAATTGTTCTATAATACTTCGAAAACTCGTCAGTGGTCATGAATTCCTATATCGGATTAAACAAATACACCAACACAAAAATTGCGATCGCTCCAGAGGCAGTGATGGCTGTTTCTTTTTCGGCCAAGGTATGAGGCACTGGTTTCTCGTTTTCGTCGGTCATCATCTCAACTTTATCGCCCTTCGGGGTGTAGTTAAGTTGGATCATTCCAGGTATCGATATACTAATGGCCGAGGCTGCTAAGGCGGTTAAAACTCTAAAGATCAATCCTAATGCTTCGTCATTCGCAGGATCGAATCCTCCTTTTGCTATTGCGAGCATTAAAAGGAGATAGGTGACTATGCCAAAAAAGAACATAAAACGTGGTGTATTTTTCATAATTGGTTGTATTAATTAGACAATATTAGAGTAAGAAATACGCTAAAAAAATACCCACTACAGGGTATATTCAACCTCAAGTTAAAGCGATATTCTAACAACGGCAAGTTGCAGGGAAGTTAATTTTTTAGTATCGGGAAAGGAAAATACCTACAAATCTAAAATTTGCTTGAGCAGCAATAACAGTAGTAAGAAAGCGATAAAACCAACCAAAACCCAGATACTGCCTTTGTATTGTTTTTTATGGAGTTTTAAATCCTTGCGGTAGCTCCAAATCAGGGCACCTACAAAAAGGGCAATAAAAAAACCAATAAAAATCCAACGTCCGGTAGTAAACATATTTGTAGCTTTGCGTGCAAATTTACAACTAAAAACCCTGCCTATGCAACGCAAAATTGCCGCTGTTCAAACTTTTCATGACGCCTTTGGGCTCGACAGTCTAAAATCTCAAAAAGCCCACTTAGGTGAAGCCAAGCATATGTTGCGCTATAAGCTAATGCGCGAAGAAAACGAAGAATATCTAGAGGCTGCAAACAACAACGATTTGGTTGAGGTTGCAGATGCCTTAGGCGATATGCTCTATATTCTTTGTGGTACCATCATAGAACATGGCCTCCAACATAAAATCGAGGAGGTATTCGAAGAAATTCAGCGAAGCAATATGAGTAAACTTGGTGCAGATGGCAAACCTATCTATCGGGAAGATGGTAAAGTATTGAAAGGCCCAAATTATTTTAAGCCGCACATAAAAGAAATTTTAGAAGATTAAATCTCGTAGCGCCAACCGTGCTTGTCTTCTGCCAAATTATGCTGAATATTCATTAAGTTGGTCTTAAACTTTTTAGCAAAGCCATTTTCTTGTGACGGTAATGAATATTCCTTTTCCTGATAACTAAATGTGCTAACGGGACTTATCACAGCGGCTGTTCCAGCACCAAAGATTTCTTTAAGCGAACCGTTTTGGGCCGCTTCTACAACTTCTGAAACCAAAACTGGTCGTACTTCTAAATTAATACCTGCATCTTTTGCCAGCTGTATTACACTTTTACGAGTAATTCCGTCTAGAATCCTATCGCTGGTAGGGGCAGTTATTAAAGTATCGTTTATTCTGAAGAAAACGTTCATAGTGCCCGCCTCTTCTAGATGCTTGGGTTCGCTAGAGTCTGTCCAAATAACTTGATGATAGCCCTTTTCTCTTGCCAAATTTGTTGGAT
Organism: Flavobacteriales bacterium; assembly: GCA_003229235.1. GTDB lineage: Bacteria > Bacteroidota > Bacteroidia > Flavobacteriales > Flavobacteriaceae > Gilvibacter. The sequence continues at coordinate 4,322 of QIIH01000096.1, forward strand.
AAAATTGAGCCGCATAGTTTCCCGCAGCTTTGGCTGCACCTACACCACCGTCTGCAGCACGACTGTATTTATCGGTAATCACAACCTTAACTTCGCCAGTATAGTATGCCTGAGCCGGCGACATGATAATCATAAATTTATAGCGATCAGAAGGAGAAGCCGATACTCCATATTGAGTGGCAATAACAAAGGGGCGTATGTATAAAGAGTTTCCTAAACCGGGCATTACCCAATCACGATCTAAATCGAACAACTTATGCATTGCATCAAAAAACAACTCTGGAGGGAATTCAGGAATCGCTAGTCGCTTAGACGATTTGTTAATTCGTGCCATGTTTTGTTCAGGTCTAAACAAAAACACTTTTCCGTCGTCATCTTTATAGGCTTTCATGCCTTCAAAAACTGCCTGCCCATAATGAAACACTTTGGCTGCAGGTTCGATGCTCATCGGGCCATAGGGCCTAATAGTTGGAGACTGCCATTCCCCATCTATATAATCACATTCAAACATGTGATCACTAAAAACGTTGCCAAAAACTAAGTTTTTAAAATCGACTTGATCAATTCTAGATTCATTAATTTTTTGAACACTAATAGGGGATGCTGTAGTTAAGTTCATTAAAGGAAGTGTTTAAGCCGCTAAATTAGACAAAAAAAGTCCCATATAAAACGTAAAATTTTCATAAAATTGCATTATATTATACGTTATATATTTTATACTCAAATCATGAAAAAAATTGGATTAGTTATCGGGTGTCTTTGTACGTTAATCGCTTGTAAATCGAATACAAATGAAGTGCCAACCACTATAGCTGCAGCAGAGGTTTCGCAATCTTATCGCAGTTTTGGACAAGAAATCACTGCTTCAGAATTAATGACCATCGAACAGGTTTTTGCAAATGTCGAAAGCCTTAAAGTTGGCGATTCTATTCCTGTCAAATTTAGCTCGAAAGTAGAATCCGTTTGTCAAAACAAAGGTTGCTGGATGAAGGTAAATGTTGGAGGAGAATTAACCATGGTTCGTTTTAAAGATTATGGCTTCTTTATGCCAAAAGATATAGCCGGTCAGGATGCAATAATTAAAGGTGTCGCCTTTGTAGAAGAAGAAAGCGTTGAACAACAGCGTCATTACGCCGAGGATGCGGGAAAATCTCCTGAAGAAATTGCAGCCATAACCGAACCTAGAAAGCAGCTTGCTGTTTTGTCGAGTGGTGTATTATTGCCAGAGGGTGAGGAATAACTCGTGAAACGTAGTTTTTTAAAAACCGGCGACGGCTCTATCACAATTCATTTGCCAGAATGGGATGAGCAGTATCATTCCAAACACGGAGCGATTGCAGAGGCTAAACATGTTTTTATTCAAGAGGGCTTTAATTTTTATCGGCTTCAAAACCCAGCTGTAAACCACCTTCGAATTCTCGAAATTGGGTTTGGCACAGGGCTCAATTGCCTTCTTACTATGATGCATGCAAGTGATCAGGGGTTAGAAGTTAATTATACCGGCGTAGAGAAGTTTCCTGTTGAATTGAGTGAAGTGAAGCAACTCAATTATGCCACACAGCTTAACCAACCAATTAATGACTTCGAGAAATTGCATGAGCTTCGATGGGAGCAATGGTGCAAGCTATCTGATACTTTTAGTTTGTTTAAACACAAATGTGACTTTTCGGAGCTAGTCTATGATGCCCAGTTTGATCTGATTTATTTTGATGCCTTTGGGCCTAGAGTCCAACCAGAATTGTGGTCTGTGGCAATTTTTAAGAGAATGTTTAATGCTTTAAGCCCCAATGGAGTACTGGTTACTTATTCTGCCAAAGGCGATGTAAAAAGAGCGTTAAAAAAGGTTGGATTCACAATTGAACGGCTTGCTGGACCACCCTTTAAACGTCATATGCTAAGAGCAGTTAAATTGTGATAAAGAAGGCTAACTTTATACGTATTTTTGTCAAAACAGTGCCTTATGACCATTTTAATTACGGGAGCCACAGGATTAATAGGAACACAACTTTCTGCGGAGTTAATTAGACAAGGGCATACAATTCATTACCTAACTACCAATGTTGATAAACTCTCGCATGAGCCTAATTACAAGGGCTTTTTATGGAGTTTAATAGATAGTAGCATAGACGATCGCTGTTTCGAAGATGTTAATGCCATTATTCATTTGGTAGGTGCTACGGTGGCAAAATCTTGGACGGAGCAATACAAACAGACAATCTTAGAGAGCAGGGTTACATCTATCAGGCTTATTACAGATCGATTAAAAATAATACCGCATAGCGTTAATCATTTTGTTTCGGCTAGTGGGGTGAGCATTTATCCTAGTAGTATAGACGATCGTTTTAACGAATCTTCTGATGTTCAAGGCACTGGCTTTCTCGCAAGTGTAGTAGTGGCATGGGAAGTCGCAGCAGATCAGATTGCAACTTTAGGAATTAGCGTCACAAAAGTGCGCACGGGAGTTGTTTTTTCTAAGAAAGGAAGCGCTTTACAAAAAATAGCTTTGCCCGTTAAATATTATGTGGGATCTCCCTTAGGTAGTGGCAAACAATGGTTATCGTGGATTCATTTAGACGATATCTGTGGAGTTTACACACATATACTTGATAATAAAATTGCTGGCATCGTTAATGCGGTTGCACCAAAACCAGTAAACAATGCACAGCTAACAAATATTATTGGTGAGGCACTTGGTAAGGCCATTATTTTGCCTAATGTTCCGAGATTTGTGCTAAAAGCATTGCTTGGAGAAAGAGCGTCTTTGGTGCTCGATAGCCAGTATGTGGAGCCACAAAAGCTCGAACAAACGGGATATTATTTTAAATATCCCGAAATCCAAGAAGCTGTGAATGATTTACTGAGCTAAGACAGCAAAAAATAAATAATGACATTTTGACATTTTTCTAATAATGGCAGTACTTTTGCGTGCATTATTGCGACACTAAATTATTGAGGTCAATGAGCAAAAAAAGCAAAAATAAAGAAGTTACTCCCAGCGATGAGTTGGATCAGATTTTAGAAAACGAACAGGTAGAGGTAGCTCCAGAGCTAACAGAGTTAGAAAGCGCTCAGGCGAGTCTGCAAGAGGAAAAGGATAAGTTTTTACGTCTATTTGCCGAATTCGAAAATTATAAAAAGCGAACAGGCCGAGAGCGATTGGAGTTATATAAAACGGCCAGCGAAGAGGTGATGGTAGCTTTGTTACCAGTTTTAGATGATTTTGAAAGAGCCTTAAAGGAAATCGACAATTCTGGCGATACTTCCAACTTTGAAGGGGTAGTGTTAATTCAGAATAAATTAAAAGAATCTTTGCGTTCAAAAGGACTTCAAGTAATCGAAACCGAGAGCGGTATTGTCTTCGATGCCGAACAGCACGAAGCTATTACTCAAATACCTGCGCCAAGTGACGATTTAAAAGGTAAAATTATCGACGTAGTAGAAAAAGGATATGCTTTAGGGGAGAAAATAATAAGATATCCTAAGGTAGTAATTGGACAATAATACAAGGATGAAAGAAGATTTTTATGCCATACTTGGAATCGATAAATCGGCTTCTGCTGCAGATATAAAAAAGGCTTACAGAAAAAAGGCTATCGAGTTTCACCCAGATAAAAACCCAGGGGATTCTAAGGCAGAGGAACAGTTCAAAACGGCTGCTGAGGCTTATGAGGTATTGAGCGATCCGGATAAAAAAGCGCGTTACGACCAATATGGCCATCAGGCATTTGAAGGTGGCGGCGGTTTTGGAGGCGGTGGCGGCATGAATATGGACGACATTTTTAGCCAGTTTGGTGATATCTTTGGCGGCGGAGGTGGCGGCTTTGGAGGTTTTGGTGGCTTTGGAGGAGGTGGACAACGTCGAGTGAAAGGAAGCAATTTGCGAATCCGGGTTACATTATCCTTAGAAGAGATAGCTAACGGTGTAGAGAAAAAAATTAAAGTAAAACGCAAAAAAGTTGCACAAGGGACGTCTTATAAAACTTGTTCTACCTGTAATGGGCAAGGGCAAGTAACGCGTATTCAGAATACCATACTTGGTAGAATGCAAACGGCAGCTACATGCTCGACATGCGGTGGAAGTGGGCAAATGATTGACAAGAAGCCAGCTAATGCCGATGCCTCTGGTTTAATTGCAACAGAAGAGACGGTGAGTATCAAAATTCCTGCTGGGGTAGAAGACGGCATGCAGTTAAAGGTGTCAGGAAAAGGGAACGATGCGCCAGGAAATGGGATTGCTGGTGATCTTTTAGTTGCAATTCAAGAAAAGCCTCATGAATTTTTACAGCGAGAAGGCGATAATTTACATTTCGACCTATATGTAAGCTTCTCTGAAGCTGCTTTAGGAGCTTCTAAAGAAATCGATACTGTAAACGGGAAAGTGCGTATCAAAATCGAACCAGGTGTGCAAAGTGGTAAAATATTACGTTTGCGAAACAAAGGTATTCCGAGTATCAATGGTTACGGAACTGGCGATTTATTAGTAC
>QIIH01000051.1 GCA_003229235.1 Flavobacteriales bacterium
GCGGCGACAGCCTATGATGCAACCCATGGTTTTTCTGACCAGTTTATCGTAGAACTCGAAGTGTTTAATAAAATTGTTGATCGTTTGCAATTAAAGAGCGACCCTAAGCATTTTTCTAAATTCCCGAATAACGAATTGGCTACAGTAAGTATCCATTATTTGACTGGGAAATAGCGACTTAATTAGATCGTCGTTCTCGTGCCAGCAAGGTGTTTTTAAGTAACATGGCAATAGTCATTGGTCCTACTCCACCTGGGACAGGTGTAATAAAAGAAGCTTTTTTGCTCACCTCATCGAAAGCCACATCTCCTTTAATCACATAGCCTTTAGGATGACTGGCGTCTGGCACACGGGTAATTCCAACATCGATTATTACTACTCCGTCTTTTACCATATCGGCTTTAACAAACTCGGGCACCCCCAAAGCAGAAATTACGATGTCTGCTTCGCGTAAATAAGCCTCCAAATTCTGAGTACGACTGTGTGTAAGCGTTACTGTTGAGTTTCCGGGATTTCCTTTCTGACTCATTAAAATACTCATGGGACGCCCTACTATATGACTACGGCCAATAACAACAGTATGCTTTCCTTGCGTATCGACATTATTACGTCTTAAAAGTTCGATGATACCATATGGTGTGGCCGGAATAAAACTTTCCATATCCAACGCCATACGGCCAAAATTTGTGGGATGAAAACCGTCTACATCTTTATCGGGATCGACAGCCAATAATACTTTTTGTTCGTCTATGTGTTTAGGCAAAGGTAATTGTACAATGTATCCGTCAATGGCGTCATTATTGTTTAAACCCTCTACTGTTTTTAATAGATCGGCTTCACTAGTGCTCGCCGGAAGTTTAACCAATGTAGAATCAAAACCAATACGCTCACAGGCTCTTACTTTGCTACCAACGTAGGTTAAACTCGCACCATCTTCTCCCACTAACACAGCTGCTAAGTGAGGTACGCGCTCGCCCTTAGATATCATTTTATCTACCTCGGCCTTAATCTCCTCTTTAATATCGTTGCTAACTTGTTTACCGTCTAATAGGGTCATCTGATTGCGATTTAATACATTGACTATTTCTGATTACTCAGCATTTGCATCATTTTACGGCCTCCACCGCCTTGCATCATCTTCATCATTTTACTCATCTGATTAAACTGTTTTAAGAGCTGATTTATTTGCTGAACTGTAGTACCACTCCCTTTGCCAATTCGTTTTTTGCGACTCGCATTAATTACAGACGGATTGCTACGTTCGTCTGGAGTCATTGAATGAATTATTGCTTCAATATGCTTAAAAGCATCATCGTCTATATCCATTCCTTTTAATGCCTTACCGGCACCTGGTATCATTCCAATGAGGTCTTTCATATTCCCCATTTTTTTAACCTGCTGAATCTGTTTTAAAAAATCGTCAAAGCCAAACTGATTTTTGGCAATTTTCTTTTGAAGTTTTCTGGCTTCCTCTTCGTCAAACTGCTCTTGAGCACGTTCTACTAGAGATACCACATCTCCCATTCCGAGAATACGATCTGCCATACGTGAAGGATAGAATACATCTAAAGCCTCCATTTTTTCGCCAGTACCAATAAACTTGATCGGTTTGTTTACAACACTTTTAATCGAGATTGCCGCTCCCCCACGAGTATCACCATCGAGTTTGGTAAGAATTACCCCGTCGAAGTTAAGCTTGTCATTAAACGCCTTGGCAGTATTTACAGCATCTTGCCCCGTCATAGAATCTACTACAAACAAGGTTTCTTCTGGTTTAATTGCCTTATGAATATTGGCAATCTCTTTCATCATCAATTCGTCTACAGCCAAACGTCCGGCGGTATCGACAATTACTACATTAAAGTTATTGCTTTTGGCATATGCAAGGGCAGCTGTGGCAATTGCTACGGGGTCGTTATTGCCACGATCGCTAAAAACTTCTACCCCAATTTGCTCACCTACTATGTGCAGTTGATCTATTGCCGCGGGACGGTACACATCACATGCGACGAGTAAAGGGTTTTTTGATTTTTTTGTTTTTAAATAATTTGCGAGTTTACCCGAGAAGGTAGTTTTACCACTTCCTTGCAAACCTGACATTAAAATAACAGAGGGATTTCCGCTTAAATTAATTCCGGCAGCATCGCCACCCATAAGCTCGGTAAGCTCATCTTTAACAATCTTTACCATTAACTGGCTTGGCTGTAAGGATGTTAAAACATTCTGCCCCAAGGCTTTTTCTTTTACCGTATTAGTAAAATCCTTGGCAATCTTATAGTTTACATCGGCATCTAATAAAGCGCGTCGTACTTCTTTTAAAGTCTCAGCTACATTTACCTCTGTAATGCTACCGTGACCTTTAAGAACGTGTAATGCTTTATCTAACTTATCGCTTAAATTATCGAACATGTGTACTCCTAAATTTTATAGGAGGCGAAGATACGAATTACGAAAACCTAATCCATAGAAATGGATTAGGTTTTCGAAGTCTTGAGTACATAGTAATTAGTATTTAGTATCTATTGATTGGTATTTTGAATCAGGACTCAAGACTCAGGACTCAGGACTCAAGACTCAAGACTCAAGACTCAAGACTAATCATACGTTTATTCACAAAACTCGGCTAGGATTGTAATCTCTGTAACACTCCAGCTAGCATCACTGCTGTCTGTAATACGCACATAAATTGTTTGTGCGTTTACAATATTTGTATAGCCATTTTGAGGTAATTCGGCCGTATTTGCCATTGCGCCCTCAAGCGTTTCAAAATAGGTAAAAGTGTATTCGGTAACTGGTTGCCCTGTAATTAGCCCAATACAATAGCTGTAATCTTCAAAAATAAAATTAGCAGTGTCTGAGCCTTCTTCGTCTTCGCAAACCTTAAAGAACAGTGTAGTACAGTATATTTCTGGTGGGCATTTTTTAAAAAGATCGTAGCGATAACCATCGTTCTCGATTGATAAAAAAGTGTCAGAAAAACCTGTGACAATCCAATCTCTATTCCAATGCTCCTCTAATGTCTCGTCTGGAGACTCAAAGTTGATATTTACATGTAGTTGATTAGCTATAAAATAAAAAATGAATGTCCCTGGAGAACCTATCCCATCTTTGTAATAAACCATATTGTTAACACCTGTGTTTTCGAAAACCGTAAATTCGTAAATGTCTGGCTCATCACCTTCAATAGCATGAACCTCCCAACCACATTCTACAAAATCTTGAATTCTATTTCCTAAAATCACTGCTTGAATCTCTGTAATACAAGATTGTATGGCCTCAGCCAGTTGGTCTTTATTTTCTATTAAAAACTCGCTTCCATCGTCTAATATAGTCTCAATTGGGAAACTAATTCCGACAGAATAACCTTCTGAAATACCGGCTAAAAACTGCCAAAAACTAAGATCGCTACTAACCCCTTGCGCATATACAAACTCGTCGAATTCGTCATAAACATATACATTAAACGCATAAATAAAGTTGATGCAAGTAACACTAGAACTCTCCGTCTCATCCCCGGTTATCTGAGTGAGAAACAAAAATAACTCCGATTCTTCTGGAATTAACTCAGATGTTGCAATAGGATCAATTTCTAAGGTGTCGTTAACACAACTAAGACTGCTTAAACTAATAAATACAACTACAAAAACTCGAAAAATAAGGTTCAATTTCATGATGATTCATTTATTTATAGACCAATAAAAATAAAATGGTTGCTTTAATGGAGTTCAAATTTTTGGTCGTTAGATTGAATACTAGAGAGTGTATCAAAAGTCGTTCCAGAGTTAAAGTTTAAACCAATTAACATTTAGAAACAGCTTAGAATCCGTTATTCACAGAGAGGGATATTACCCTGAGCAACACTCTTAAATTCTGAATTGTTCGAGATTTGGATAAGATCTCCGCCATTCACATCAACATAAATTGGGTAATTCATAGAAGCTGTTGTACCTGGGTAAAGCGTATCGATATAAAGAAACATGTCCTGCTCGTTAGCTACACTTATGGTCTCAAAACTGGAAGTCTCTGAATAAAAAAGCGCCATAGTCATGGGGAAAATTGCATCAATACAACTTACACTTTCGTCATATAAAGCTCCCGTTGCACATAAATTACGCAAGGCAGAAAAAGACTCTTCTGATTCAATAAAAGCGGTGTCGTAATCACTCATGGTAATATTGAGTGGATATATTAGATCGATAACATCTGTCTCTTCCAAAAAATACAAATCTTCTTGATTCTCGTATTCTCGATAATAGCCATTCACATAGCAAGCGTAGGGAAAATCTATGCTAAAACAAGAAGAGCGATCTATCATATCATCAAACCCAGCATAATGTGAGGTAATGCTTTGCATTAATGATTTATAAAGATCATCGTCTGAGAAAGCCTCGTCATTTTGCTCATCAATGAGCGTAGTCTCTTCTTTTTGACAACTAGTCAAAAACAGCGAGATAATAAAAATCAAATAAATGGACCTAAGTATCATCACTAATAAAACAATTATGCGCTAATAATTCCTACTAAATTTATATGATTATATTTATAACTCCTAAACTATGAGCAAATCCTTATTTAAAAATGTGTGTGACAAAGTTGTATTTGAGCGGCTCTATACTCAGCACGCAAAGAACTTACACAACTTTTTATATTATAAATTTGGCGAATCAATTAACCCAGAAGATAAGGTGCAAGATGCCTATATTAAGCTTTGGGAAAAATGCAAAGATGTAACCATTGAGAAAGCCAAGAGCTTTCTTTTTACAGTCGCCAATAATAAAACGCTCAACGTAATTAAACACAATAAGGTTGTTCTTAAATACAACCAAAATCCCGTTAAAAACTACACTAACGAGACTCCAGAATTTTTATTAGAAGAAAGCGAATTTATGCACCGTTTTAAAGCCGCACTGGAGGGTTTACCCGAAGGCCAACGTATTGCCTTTATGATGAATCGCGTAGAGGGTAAAAGGCATAAAGAGATTGCAGATATTTTGGGGATTTCGCGCAAGGCTGTAGAAAAAAGAATCTACACAGCCTTAGCAAAATTGAGAGAGCAAATAAAAGAATTGTAAGCTCGCAGTAGGAATAATGATTAACCAGTTGTTTTATAAGTGACAAATTAATATGAAAGAGAAAAATTTGTATGATAGTTGGTTAGATCATAGCTTGAGTGAAGAAGAGCGTGAATCGTTGCAAAACGATGAACAATTTCTTGTATTCGAAAAAATTACCCAAGCTGCACAATACTTTCGTTCGCCAGAATTAGACGTTTCCTCAAGTTACGATCGCCTCCTATCTGATTTAGAATCTAAAAATAAAATCACCTCTTGGCGTACGTATGCAGCTAGTATTGCAGCTATATTGATGATAGGTTTTTTGACCTACACTACTGTTTTTTCAGAACAGCCTAGCAACTATTCATCTCAAATAGGCGAAAAACTTGCGATAGAATTACCGTTAAAATCAAGAGTTCAATTAAACGCAGGAGCCAGTTTATCTTACGACAAAACAATCTGGAAAAAAAGCAGAGAAGTAACCTTGCAAGGTGAAGCCTTTTTTGACGTAACGCCTGGCGCCTCTTTTAAAGTGACCACTACAGATGCTATTATTGTGGTTACTGGAACAAAATTTAATGTTGCGCAGCACGAAGATTATCTCACTGTAGCCTGTTACGAAGGCAGCATTGCGGTACAAATAGGCAACATGAGCTATTCATTAGAAAAGGGACAACAAATCACGCTCATCAATAGTAAACTTGAGCACGAAAATGTGGCAATCCCTAATCCGAGTTGGATTAATAACAAATCTTATTTTAAAAGCACCCCTCTTACTTTTATTCTCGACGAGCTGGCAAGGCAATATGAGCTGGACTTAGAGACAGATTCCGTTGATAAAAGTGTTATTTTTACTGGAAGTTTTACGCACGAAAACCTTGATACAGCCCTACAATCAATTTCGATTCCATTGAAATTATCGTATACTATCGAAGGTACCAAAGTACGTCTGGTAAAAGAGAATTAGTGACCAAAAAAAGGCAGCTTTTTTTTAATTTATTCTTTTTGTTGCTCACCCTTGGTGTCGCGGCACAAGAACTTGCGAAATATCCTAGTTTACAACAAGTATTTGAAAAAGCTGAAGCCCAGTTTAACTGCAGCTTTTCTTACGCTGATGCAGAAATTGAACATCATTATTTCGACAAAAAAATACCCAATAGTCTTAGTTCTTTTATTAGATCACTCGAAAAAAATACCTTATTTTCTTATCTATTATTACCAGACAATACTGTTACCGTGAGTCTTAAAGAAGGAGTTGAGTCCAACTGTTTTGAACTTGTTGGTGGAAATACGTCTCCAATAACTGGTATTTATGTGGTAATTTCGGATTATCAAATTATTTACTCAGACAGCGGTGCTCCATTCACCCTACAACTCATTTCTAACAAAGATGAGTTCACAGTATTTGATGACCCAAACACCTTACAACATGCTATAGTTAGTAATACTCCTATTGGTACTAATATTCCATTAAGTGTAATTCAAGATCAAAAGCTATGCACGAACATAATGATTAATGATACAATCGAGCAGCTGAATCCAATAACCATTACCAATTATTTATCAAAAGGAATCACCAAAATGCCAGAAGGTGGCATAAACATCAACTACACGGAGTTTGATATTCTACCTGGGCTTATTGAGAGTGATGTATTGCTCACTTTACAAGCCCTTCCTGGGATTCAAAGTGTAAACGAAACAGTCTCGTATTTAAATATTCGAGGTGGTACTAACGATCAAAATTTAATTTTATGGGATGGAATAAAAATGTACCAAAACGGTCACTTTTTTGGTTTAATATCTGCCTTCAATCCTTCGCTCACCAAAGAAGTAACTGTCTATAAAAATGGTTCTGACCCTGAATTTGGTGATGGCGTTTCTGGAGTGATTAAAATGGAAGGCAACTCATCTTTAGTTGACTCATTAAGCGGCAGTGCTGGTATAAATTTATTAAGCGTAGATGCCTATCTCGAATTGCCTATGGGCAAAAAAGCAAGCGTCCAAATAGCAGGTCGACACTCGATTAATGGATTAGTAGAAACCCCAACCTATAATGCCTATTATGACAAGGCTTTCCAGAATACAGAAGTAGTAAACAACAACGCGACTCAAACCAACACTAATGACGATTTTAGCTTTTTTGACGCTCATTTAAGGTTACAATATCAACCAACATCTAAAGATAATTTAAGAGCAAATGTATTGATACTTGGGAATAGTCTTAACTTTCTTGAAAGCGAGCGTCTAAACGATACTAACGTTTCGCTTGCAAGTGGTTTGGAGCAACAAAATTATTCCGTAGGTATATTTTATCAGCGAGAATGGAACCACAAGCTAAGCACTCAAATTCAACTATATGGTAGTAGCTACGGATTAATGTCGACCAATCAAGATATTAGTAATAACCAGCGGTTAGAACAGGAAAATGACATTCTCGAAAGCGGCTTAAAAGCTTTAGCCAATTATACACTTGCTAAATCTTGGCGCTTACAAACTGGTCTGCAAATTAACGAGACAGGTGCAACGAATACAACCAAGCTCAATAACCCAACTTTCGAAAAAAGCGAAAAAGAAGTGTTGAGAACGAGTAGTGGGTTTTCTAAGCTTTCTTTTAGTTCTGGCAATAGGATGACACGGGTTGATGTTGGGCTTCGGGTAAATTATATTAGTAAGTTTGATGATTTTTTATGGGAACCCCGTTTTCGCTTTAGGCAGCGCTTGAGTAGATTTTTCTGGATAGAGGCTTTAGGCGAAATAAAAAGCCAAACAACCTCTCAAGTAATAGATCTTCAGAACGACTTTTTAGGTGTAGAAAACAGGCGTTGGGTGCTATCAAATCCCGATGAAATACCAATTATAAAAGGCGCACAGGCCTCGTTAGGAATTACATTCAGAAAAAATGGCCTTTTACTTAGTGCTACGCCTTACTTAAAAAAAATTAAAGGGATTACTAGCCAAAGCCAAGGTTTTGAAAATCAGTTCGAAAATATTAAAACCAACGGAGATTATCGGGTGTATGGGGTAGATTTTTTGGCAAATAAACAACTAGATAATCTTAATTTTTGGGTGAGTTATTCTTATGCTAAAAACGAATACACTTTTAATAGTCTTGAACCAATAATCTTTCCAAATAACATCGATTTACGGCATAGCATTACGGCCGGAACAAAAATGGAGCTGTCCCAGTTTACCATGGCAATAGGGTTCAATTGGCATAGCGGCAAGCCCACAACACAGCCTGTTAACTTGGATCCAATCCAGAATGGTATTCTTATTTTTCAATCTCCTAATGCTCAAAATATCGAACCATATTTTAGAGTAGATGCTTCTGCCAAATACAGCTTTACTGTTGCCAAAGGAATAAATGGCTTGGCCGGAATATCTCTTTGGAACTTATTCAGCACAAATAATACTTTAGCTGAATCCTATGGCATTAGCGCAAATAACACTGTCGATAAAATAACAGACCAATCGTTATCGTTCACTCCTAACTTATTCTTTAAAATTAGGTTTTAAACCTGAGTTCGACCTAAAATTTAATTTACAGAATTCTAAGAAAACGTAAGATTTGAAATGTAAAATTTAAACGAATATCTAGATATTTTAAAAATTTTATATGAAAAAGATTGCCTTTTATTAGAATTTCCTTCGGATTTGATGAATTTTCCCCAATTACTCACTCCTATTTTATTTTAATGGTGTTCGTAAACCTCCTTTGTCGGTTTCTTGCCATATTTTCTT
>QIIH01000383.1 GCA_003229235.1 Flavobacteriales bacterium
TTGATTTTCCATTGAGAGAGTTGTTTAGTTTGATAGGTTAGTACACAAAGATACTAAATCGTTACATTTGTGGGCTTATTCACAATTCAGAAAAAATAAAAAAGATTTATTGTGTATTGTTATAATATCATTAAATTTGCAAACTCAAAATCGTGAAGATTAACATAGAATAAAATGAAAAAAGATATTCATCCAGAAAATTACAGATTTGTCGCATTTAAAGATATGTCTAACGAAGACGTGTTTTTAACGAAGTCGACAGCCAATACCAAAGAAACGATCGAGGTAGATGGTAAAGAATATCCTTTGGTTAAATTAGAGATATCTAGAACCTCTCATCCATTTTATACTGGTAAATCTAAATTGATTGATACCGCTGGTAGAATCGATAAGTTTAAAAGCAAATACGCGAAGTTTAAGAAATAAGCTCCGCAGAAATATATTTTTATTAAGCCTTCGAGAAATCGAAGGCTTTTTTGTTAGCTTTGAAATTGTAAATTAGTGCCACTATGAATTACATCCTTTTTGACTCTGACGTTCGCGATCAACTCTTACCATTTACGTTTACACGTCCTGTGGCAGAAATACGTGTAGGTATATTAACAATACGCGAAAAGTGGGAGAAGCATTTAGGATTTACTACCACTACGGTTACAGAAGATCATCTTACAGATAAGTATCCGATGGTAGAGCTCGAGCTAAACATACTTATTAATGCTTCGTTTTTACCTTCTCATGAGCTTTCGAAGATGGTAAGCAATTTAAAACATGGGCAAGCCATTTTTTATGATACTATTCCAATAGCTTTTGTCGCTAAAGAAGACGAAGAAGTAGATTTTGATAAAGTAGAGGTGCTTCAATATACCTCTGATGATATACTTCGAATTAGCAATACATGGGATATTTTTAAACTCAATGGAAAAGCCATAGCCCGTGATTTCAAATTACTTACGGCAGATCGCATTTCGCAGAAAATCCCCGATGCTGTACATGCAATTAACCCAGATCAGATATTTATCGAAGAAGGCGCCAGTGTACTTAGCGGTTCTTTGAACGCAACCGATGGCCCTATTTATATAGGGAAAGATGCTCAAATTATGGAAGCGTGCTTGGTGCGTGGGCCTTTTGCCATTTGTGAAAACGCTACCTTAAAAATGGGGGCTAAAATATATAGCGGTACAACGGTAGGCCCATATTGTAAAGTAGGTGGAGAGGTAAATAACTCAGTACTTTTTGGGTATAGTAGTAAAGGTCACGATGGCTTTTTGGGCAATTCAGTAATAGGTGAGTGGTGCAATATTGGTGCAGATACTAACAGCTCAAACTTAAAGAACAACTATGCCGAGGTTCGCGTGTGGGATTATAATACAGAAGGCTTTGCCAAGACTGGCTTGCAGTTTTGCGGCCTACTTATGGGTGATCACAGCAAATGCGGAATCAACACCATGTTTAACACGGGTACAGTGGTAGGAGTAAGTGCCAATATATTTGGAGCTGGATTCCCGCGTAATTTTATTCCTAGTTTTAGCTGGGGAGGAAGTGCTGGGATGACAACTTACAGAACTAATAAAGCTTTTGAAACAGCTACAGCTGCTATGGCCAGACGAAACATTCCATTTACTGCAGCAGATGCAGCTATTCTGGAATACGTTTTCGATGAAACTAAAAAGTGGCGACGGGGTTAAATGGATTATTGACTATTGACTATTGACTATTGTCCATTGAATAGTTTAACTGTTGAATCGTTTATTTGTTTAACTGTTGAATCGACCGTGTAACTAAATTAATTTCGATTACACGATTACGAAAAACTTGCAATTGCCTTCCACCAAAAGCCTATAATGACTATTGACTATTGACTATTGACTATTGATTATTGTCCATTGACTGTTGAATCGACCGTGTAATTACTTCAATTTCGATTACACAAAACGTACAATTGCCTTCCACCTAAAGCCTATAATGGCAATTAACAGTATGCTACTTTTTTGTTTTTTTAACTCGTTTCAAGACTAAGAAGTTCTGCGGATTAATCCCCAAACCACTCACATTTTTGCTCACAAAACGCACCGCCATATCATAAAATAATGGTACTACGGGAGCTTCACTAATCACGATGGAGTCCATTTTTGCATAAAGATTTTTACGGCTAGAAATATCTGAAACCTTTAAAGAAGCTACATAAAGACTATCAAATACCTCGTTTTTAAAGTGGGTATAGTTAGGTCCGTTCGGGGTGAAGTTTGGGCTGTAAAAAAGTGAGAGATAGTTTTCGGCATCTGGATAATCGGCTATCCAACTAGCTCTAAAAATATCTAGTTCGCCAGAAGATTTCATTTGGCGTAGGGTAGACGCTGGCATCACATCAATGTTCACATCAATCCCAATTTTTTCTAATTCTCCCTGTATGTATTCGCATAAATCTAAATACTGCCCGTTTGTACCAATATTTATTGAAGGCGAATCGTCGCCAGTTTCTTGCATGTATTGCTGTACTAACTTTAAGGCAAGGGCTGGTTTATAATCAAAACCACCAGTAGTTGTTTGCCCATCCAATCCGTCGGGAATAAAACCACGAGTAGCAGGTATTCCTACGCCATTACGCAAATAAGTAACCATTTTCTGGCGATCAAAGCCATAATTTACCGCTTGTCTGAGCAGTTTATTGCTCGAATTGCTTTTAGGGTTTCCTAAGAAAAAACCTAAATACTCTGTGTTTAAAAAAGGGCCTTTAAGCAAATACACATGGTCTTTATAAGTGTCACGTAGCTGCCCGCTAGCTGTGAGAATTTCGTCTTTATACGAGTTGTCAAGACTATTTACAAAGTCTATTTTGCCTTGCGCAAATTGTAAAAACTCACTCTGCTTATCGGGTAAGAAAGTAATGGCAACTGCTTCTAAATACGGCAAATGTTGTCCTTGCTCATCTACTTCAAAATACAGTGGATTTTTTCTGAGCACTAACTTTACGTTTTCTTCCCAAATTTTAAAGGCGAATGGGCCAGTGCCCACGGGATGTGATCTAAATTTGTTGCCGTAATATTGGACAGCTTCTTTTGGGACCACCGAAAAATAACGCATTCCTAACATACCCGTAAAAGCGGGAAAGGGTTCTTTTAATAATATTTTTAAAACAGAATCACTTTCGGCTTTCACCAACTCTACTTGATTCATAACCCAACTTCCCGGGGAGGCTACTTTAGGGTCGGTTAAACGACTAAAGCTGTATTCGAAATCGCGAGCAATTACTTTACGTGTTTTTTGAGGTTTAAACGAAGGGTCTTCGTGAAAAAACACATCGCTTCTCAATGTAAAATAATAGGTACATGTACTATCAATATATCGCCATGATTTGGCTATGTCGGGTTTAATTTTAAGAGAATCGTCTAGCTGAATCAATCCGTTAAAAAGTTGGTTGCTCGGCCAAATATTGGCAGGATTACGAGCAAAAGCAGGATCTAGAGACGAAATATTACTATGCTCATTATATCGGAAGACCAAATGGTCTTTGTCATTTGTTGTGTTAGAGGTGCAGCCAACAAACAAAGCTGCAAATAGTACAGCTAACAGCAAGGTACTTAGCTGCTTATAAAACAATGATTTAGACTTTAGTGCGTTAATTTTATTTGTATTTTTGCGCCCTATTCTAAGGCGATTTCGCATTAGGGTAAATATAACAAGACTCGTTGGTTTTAATGAATACTGCAACAACTAATCTTACTAAAAAGGTGGCCTTTTATACCTTGGGTTGTAAGCTCAACTTTTCTGAGACTGCAACTATAGCTCGTGATATTACGGCTGAAGGATTTGAGCGTGTACCTTTTGAGGCGCGAGCCGATATTTATGTAATAAATACCTGTTCGGTTACAGAAAATGCAGACAAACGATTTAAAACCATTGTAAAACAGGCTATAAAATCTAATCCAGAGGCCTTTTTGGTGGCTGTGGGTTGTTATGCGCAGCTAAAGCCCGAACAACTAGCAGCTGTAGATGGCGTCGATCTAGTTTTAGGAACTACAGAAAAATTTAAAATCACAGATTACTTAAACGATCTTTCTAAAAACGACTTCGGGCAAGTTCATTCTTGCGAAATTGAAGAAGCCGATTTTTATGTCGGCTCATATTCTGTAGGAGATCGCACCCGAGCTTTTTTAAAGGTTCAGGACGGCTGTGATTATAAATGTACCTATTGTACTATTCCCCTGGCGCGGGGAATTTCTCGCAGTGATGCTTTAGAGAATGTTATTAGTAATGCCAAGGATATTTCTGCTCAGGGCATCAAGGAAATTGTGCTTACTGGAGTAAATATTGGCGATTATGGCAAAGGAGAATTTGGCAACAAAAAGCACGAGCATACTTTTTTAGACTTGGTAAGGGCTTTAGATAAAGTAGAAGGGATACACAGATTGCGCATTTCTTCTATTGAGCCAAACTTATTAAAAGACGAAACCATACGATTTGTAGCAGGCTCTAATTGCTTTGTGCCACATTTTCATATTCCACTGCAAAGTGGGAGCAACATGCTCTTAAAATTGATGCGTCGTCGTTATATGAGTGAGTTGTATGTAGACAGGGTTGCACAAATCAAAAAATTAATGCCGCATGCCTGTATTGGCGTTGATGTTATTGTTGGTTTTCCAGGCGAAACAGACCAATTATTTCTAGAAACCTACGAATTTTTAAATTCGTTAGATATCTCGTATTTGCATGTGTTTACCTATTCAGAAAGAGATAATACAGCTGCTGCAACGATGCAGGGAGTTGTTCCGAAGAATATAAGAAGAAAACGAAGTAAAATGCTACGTGGTTTATCGGTTAAAAAGCGCCGGGCTTTTTACGAGTCTCAGTTAGGAAGCGAACAAACAGTCTTGTTTGAAGGAGAGAATAAAGAGGGTTATATTCACGGCTTTACAGCCAATTATGTAAAGGTAAAAATGCCTTGGGACCCCAGTTACATAAATACACTCCACCAAGTTAGGTTAAAGGATATTGATGATGATGGTATGGTGCGTTTCAATTTTATACAAAAACAGCAAGCATTAACCAATGCCGCAATGCAGGAGGCTCTCAAATAAAAATTAGATAGCTATTAAATTGAAATGCCTACAGGTAGTAGAGATTTGTAAACACGTCTGTTTTTACGCATAAACGAAGCGATTTCTGGACTTGTAGGAACCAATCTGATGTTTCTGTCTTCGACTTCTTGAAAAACGGCTTTGATAAAAATATCTCTAAAGCCTTGTTCCTCCATTTCTTCGGACATAAAATACTTGGTCAAGAAAATTTTACGTTCCTGTAAAGAGTATTCAATTCGCGCCATATTGTCGCCAACTTCCAACTCGAATTGTCTCAAGAACTCATTGTCGTTAATTTCTACATCTTCTATCATGTTGTTCTTCATTTAAGGTTTGCCTAACTACTTAAGCCAAGATTGTATATTAGTTAATCTTAGAGTTTCTACGTGTTTTAAGTAGGTGTTTTGGGAGGATTAATGGCAAGTTGTTTAACTTTATTTACTATTTCTGTTAAGAAGCAATTTTAAAACCGATTGCCACTTCGCTTTTATTTTAGTTAAATTAGGACTTCAAATTCGCTAAGAATATCCCTATTTTTACAGGGCTAAATTACGAATAAACTTTGGGTATCTATAATAATAGTACGTTAAACATTTTATGAACACAACAACCACCCATGTTTATTTTGTTCCTGGAATGGCAGCCGGTGAGGACATATTTACCAACGTTCAGCTCCCAAGTCCGGATTATCAAATACATATTCTACCTTGGATTGTTCCCGATAAAAAGGAACCATTAAATGCATACGCCAGGAGAATGGCTGCAGCCGTTAAACATCAGAACGCGGTTTTAATTGGAGTTTCTTTTGGGGGAATAGTAGTGCAGGAGATGCAAGAATTTCTCAATCTAAAAAAGTTAATTATCATCTCCAGTGTGAAATCTAAAGATGAGTTGCCGAGACGTTTTGGTGTGGTACGTAAAAGTTTGCTTTATAAATTAGCTCCAACAAGGTTGGCTTTACAAATTAAAGACTTTAGAAAGCTAGCTGTTGGGCCACGCACAAAAAAGCGTTTGGGTTTGTATCAAACCTATTTGTCTGTACGTGATAAGGTGTATTTAGATTGGGCAATAGAGAATATGGTGTGTTGGAATAGGGCAGAAGCAGATCCTAATATTAAACACATTCACGGCAGCAAAGATGCTGTCTTTCCTTTAAAAAACATCAAAGGTTGTGAGGTGATAGAAGGCGGCACACACGTTATGATTTTATATAAAGCAAAATCTGTCTCCAAGGCAATTGTTAAATTAATAGAAGAATAGACACTCTAGGAGTGAGCGGTGGCTTGTTTTTAGTATCTTTATGTTAGTTTATAATTAGTGCCAATCTCTTTTAAATATCTCACCCATAATGATACGTATTCCTAAATTATTACTCATAGTACTTCTTATAGCCGCAAGCGGATTTTTGATTAATGCGGTTCAAAATCCAGATGATAATGAGAAACCTTCAACATCAGATAATTCATCTAATATAGCAGACGATCCCAAAAGCTTTGAGAACGACTACAGAGTATTTGCAATCCCGCTTCCTGAAACTATGGATTTTGCTGGTGAGCCGGTTCCGCTTAGCGATCCGGACATTCGCCAACGTATGGATAGAGAGTTGTTGGTAAATACCTATTGGCAATCTAACGGGTTATTAGTAATGAAGAGAGCGCGTAGTTACTTTGCTTTAATCGAACCTTTACTTGTTAAGTATGGTTTGCCAGACGATTTTAAATACCTAGCGGTCGCAGAAAGCGCCTTAGAGAATAACAGATCCCCAGCAGGAGCTGCAGGAATTTGGCACTTTTTGAAAGGGACAGGGCGAGAATATGGTTTAGAGATAAACGATTATGTAGATGAGCGTTATAATCTCGAAAAAGCAACTCAAGTTGCTGCCGAATATTTAAAAAAATCTAAAGAGCGCTTTGGGAGTTGGACCTTGGCCGCTGCAGCTTATAATGCAGGAAATGCTGGGGTTAGTAAGCAGCAAAAGCGTCAGGAGGAGTTTGAAAGCTATTACGATTTACTGCTTAACCCAGAAACGAGCAGGTATGTGTTCAGAATTTTAGCATTTAAAGAGATTATGTCTAATCCAGCTAAATACGGGTTTACTTTTACAGAAGCAGATTTATATGCGCCCATACCTACAATAGATGTGATGGTAGATTATCCAATTACAGATCTTGTGGCTTTTGCCAAAGAACACAAAATAAACTATAAGATTCTAAAAATTCACAACCCTTGGCTTCGCGAGACCTATCTCAAAAATGCATCTGGAAAACAATACATCATAAAAATCCCAAAGAAGGGAACCTATTCTACTAATAAGTAGGTAATTTAGTTTTGGCCACTTAATAAGGATATGTCGCTATTATTACTCTTAAGTAATAAGGATATTCCATTTAAAAAAGCATCATGGTTGAGTTCGTAAGAAATGGAATACTCTTCTTCGTAGGGGTGTAATACACCGCGTCTTACGTCTATAATTTGTTTGTTGGCCTTGATAAAAAAAGAGGTGGGAAAACCCAAGCTATGTTTTAGCGTCGAGATAGCATGGCAAGACTTGTTTTCTATTTCGTCTATATAAAGCAAAGTGATTTTTGAATTGTACTGGCTGGCGACACTTTTTGCCTGTTTTTTTGAGTTCCAAAAAAGGACAATAATGTCGAGTTCTTTATGATACGTTTCTGCAATTTTATTAAGTGCAGGAATCTCACCAATACCAGGCGTACACCAAGAAGCATACGTCATCAAAAACATCGGTTTTTCGAAATCATAGAACTCCACTTCACGACCTGATATCTTTTTGGCCTTGAAATTATCCATATAACTTTGGTTCACTACATTTTTTACAAGAGAATCGAATAGAAACTCGCCTCGCTCAAAATCTGAGAACTCGTAGGCTAAATCGGCTTTTTGCACATACGATTTTAAATGCTGCTCTATATTATAGGAAAATAAATCATAGGGCGCTATTCGCTGAGAGAAAACGCTAGAGTTTGCCAATAAAAGGAGGAATAGTAAATTTTTTACCATAGGCAACTTCACTGATTAACAAGCTAATATATATAATTTGTCGGATAATTCCTACATTAATCAATATAATGTATACAGAATGATTCTAAATGTTAAAGAAATATCTTTAGAATGTTGATGCGTTGATTTGTTTAGTCGTTTAATCGAAGCGTGAGTAACTAGTAATTAGTAAACAATAACGTTTATGTATGTGGTTTGTTGCGTGTTTAAGCACCCAATTTAGTAAATACAAACTGAATAGAAAATCCACGAGACACGAGCGAAGCGAACTGGCGCCAGCAATTTTCGTAAGTAAGCTAGAACTTGCAATAAATTATATACGGTGCTAGCTATAGTTTTTACAGCGTACTCTTGAAAAAAACCAATGCCAATTCCAATGTTTTATCGTGTATTTTCTTTCTGTCCACAATCGGATTGTCAATGGTTATTTCAGGTGCTACTTCTTTGCCAAATTCTGTGGGTTCGTTCAAAAATATATAATGTTCAACATTTTTATCAAAAAGATGGATTTTACTGGTCTTGATTAAACTATGGTATT
>QIIH01000205.1 GCA_003229235.1 Flavobacteriales bacterium
CGCTACAGGATAATTTGCATCTAGTTTTTTTGCAGTGCGAAGCATTTTTGCCTCTGCCTCTAGAGTAAGCCCGTAACCACTTTTAATTTCGATGGCGCCGGTACCTAATTGCATCACTTCTTGCAAGCGCTCACTAGATTGGGCATATAATTGTTCTGGCGAAGTTTCTTGTAGCTTTTTAGCCGAATTGAGGATCCCGCCTCCGGCTGCTGCTATCTCGCTATAACTCGCACCGTTGATACGTTGTACAAACTCTCCTTCACGATTGCCCGCATACACTAAATGTGTGTGAGAATCGCACCAGGTAGGTAATACAAACCTATCGCTAGCATCTATATGCTTGGCATTTTTTAAATCTGGAACAGTATCCATTGTACCAAAATCTTGGATTACATCTTCGTTTATTAAAAGCCAAGCATCAGCAATAAAAGGTAAATCTTTCATGCTAGTTCCCTTAACACAGCGTGTTTCGCTATCGCGGATTTGTAACAGTTGTTTGATGCCAGTAATTAGGATCATATAATATTCGCTAGAATTTGAGGTAAAGATAACAAAGATGATGCATTTTTAAATTGGAAATAGTCTTGATTTTACTAAAAATGAACAGTAATTTCTTGTTGGAAATTTTGTAATTTAGAGCAAACAAAAAACGAGCGTTATGAAACCAAATACTAAAGGCCTCAATACGATTTGTACGCATGTAGGAGAAATTAAAGACGAGCAATTTAAAGGAGCTATTTCGCCTATTTATATGTCTAGCTCTTATGCCTATGAGAATGTAGATGTGAAAAGGTATCCGAGATATTTTAATACGCCTAATCAAGAGGCATTGTCTAAAAAAATTGCTCGCCTCGAAAAATGCGAAGCAGGAATTATATTTGGTAGCGGAATGGCCGCAGTTAGCACAACCTTATTCGCCTTTTTAAATGCAGGAGATCATATCGTTTTGCAGCAATCTCTTTACGGGGGAACCTATAATTTGGTGTGCGAAGAGTTTGTAAAATATGGCATTGAGTACAGTTTCACTAAAGGATTGGAGCAAGAAGACTTCGAGCGTGAAATTAAGCCAAATACAAAAATTATATTTGTAGAAACCCCCTCTAATCCATTGATGAAAATAACCGATTTGACCATGGTTGCGGGCATTGCAAAAAAGAATGGATTAATTAGCATGATAGATAACACCTTTGCGTCTCCAGTTAATCAGACTCCTATAGACTTTGGTATTGACATTATGATTCATAGCGCAACCAAATACATGGGCGGACATAGCGATATTTGTGCTGGTGCCGTTGCTTGTAGCCACGAGCATATGGATGTGATTTGGAATAAGGCCAAAAACCTAGGCGGCAGCCTTAGCGATTTTACGGTTTGGATGTTAGAACGTAGTATGAAGACTATGGGCTTGCGTGTGAAGGCACAAAATAAGAATGCTAAAAAAATGGCCAAATGGTTAGAAAAACATCCTATGGTGTCTCAAGTTTATTATCCTGGCTTAAAGTCGCATAAAGACTATGCCTTGGCAAAAAAACAAATGAGTGGCTTTAGTGGAATGATGTCCTTTGAATGTGCAAAGGGAGTAGATGCTTATGAGTTTATGCAGTCGCTAGCGTTAATTAAGCCTTCGATGAGTTTGGCAGGAGTTGAATCTACAATGTTGGCACCAGCCAAAGCATCACATGCACTTTTATCGCCAGAGGCTAGAGCAGAGCAGGGGATAAGTGATGGTTTGATACGATTCTCTGTTGGAATAGAAGAAACAGAAGATTTAAAAAACGATATAGAACAAGCCTTTGCTAAAGTAGTTAAGGAAAGTTTACAATTACAATAAAGACAATTTGAAACTAGATATATTAGCTATCGGGGCGCATCCCGACGATGTAGAGTTAGGCTGTGGTGCAACTATAGCCAAAGAAATCGCAGCAGGCAAAAAAGTGGGAATCTTAGATTTAACTCGTGGTGAGTTAGGCACAAGAGGCACCCCAGAAATTAGGGAGAAAGAAGCAAATAACGCCGCTAAGATTATGGGGGTATTAGTTAGAGAAAATCTAGGTCTTGCCGATGGTTTCTTTGAAAATAATAAAGAAAATCAGCTTAAAATAATAGAAGTGATTAGAAAGTATCAACCAGAAATTGTACTATGCAATGCGTTGGACGATCGCCATATAGATCACGGGAAGGGTAGTAAACTGGCCAGTGATGCTTGTTTTTTAAGTGGCTTACGCCGAATTGAAACATCACAAGACAATGCATCTCAAGACGCTTGGCGCCCTAAGCAAGTATATCATTATATTCAATGGAAAAGCCTTACTCCAGATTTTGTTGTAGATGTGACTGGCTTTATACAAACTAAGCTCGATGCTGTTTTTGCCTATGAGAGCCAGTTTTATAAAGCCGATGTAAATGAGCCTATAACGCCAATATCGGGCACCAATTTTAAAGATAGCATTAGGTACCGCGCACAAGATTTAGGCAGATTGATTGGTACAGAGTATGCAGAAGGCTTTAACGTGGAGCGTTTTGTCGCGGTTAATTCTTTAGATGATTTAATTTAGAATTTCTTTTTAAAAGATATTGCGAAGCGAAACGAAAGTGATTATATTTGCATCCGCAATAGTAAAATATTGCAAGTTACACGGTGGTTGTAGCTTCCCCCTTCATTTTATTATGGAGGACAAGCAACTTCGCTACAAATATAGTTTGTAGCAAACCTTAAGATACACGGTGGTTGTAGCTCAGTTGGTTAGAGCGCTGGTTTGTGGTACCAGAGGTCGCCGGTTCGAGACCGGTCTTCCACCCAAAAAGCCTTCACGTAAAGTGAAGGCTTTTTTTGTATAGCTACTTTAAACTAATCGGGCATTTTTACTTATTTGATTTAACGTGCTTTTTTAGGTATTTTTTTTTATAAAATCCATGACCCATGGAGACTACCGAATCCTCGAAAACGCAATACTTAGATCGTGTAAAACTGCCATTCCATTTCGATGCCGATAAAGATATTTGCTGAGTTCAATGCTTTGCAACGGGGACAGTTCGAATATTACAGCGTACTCCAATTACGTGCTCCTGCCCATTTGGTAGACGCTTCTTTGCCTTTTCCGCCTCCGGCGGCAAATTATGCAGACGGCTCTTGGACAGATTGGAAGGACACGCAGATACTCGAAAACTCACCATATTTGAGCAGTATAATCGATTCTTTTAAACAATATACAAAGGTGACGCTTGTTAGATTATTGCGCTTAGCACCCGATAGCGTTGTAAAAGAGCATACAGACCCTACTTTGGGTTTAGAAATTGAAGAATCTGTGATTAGATTAACGATTCCTGTTTACAATGAGCCTGGAGTTGAGTTTTATTTGAATAATTCGCTAGTTACCATGTTGCCAGGGGAATGCTGGTATTTGAAGCTTACAGATCCGCATCGCGTAGTTAATAATAGCGATCAAGAGCGTGTGAATTTAACCATCGATATGATTCCGAACGATTGGGTGCACAATCTTATTGGTGCCGCTATGGAGGTTAATTAAAGCGAAGTTATTATCTTTAAAGAACAATAAAACTCAAGTTATGCTCTCCACTTTAACGACACTCTTTTTACGAGATTTAGATAATCTTACGCAAGAAATTAACGCTTATAAAAACGAAGCAGATTTATGGCTAGTGCCATCTGGTATTTCTAATTCGGCAGGGAATCTGTGTTTACACTTGCTTGGCAACTTAAATCATTTTATTGGTACACAGCTAGGAGATACTGGCTACATAAGGCAGCGTGATCTCGAATTTTCGGAAACCAATGTACCCGCAGCTCAGATGACTTCTCAAATTGATATGGTCAAAAAAATGATTCAGAATACGCTAGATACCATGCAAGAGTCTCAACTAGAGGACGATTTCCCAATACGTGTGTTTTCGGATCAGCAAAAATTAACCAAAGGCTTTATGTTAACCCATTTGGCGGGGCATTTAAGCTATCATTTAGGGCAGATTAACTATCACAGGAGATTGCTAACTATAGCCTAAAAAAGCCCAGCGATTGCCAGGCTTTTTTATTAATATGTTTCTAAAACTATTCTGTCGCTTTATCTGCAGTAATTCTGCCTTCACGATTAGCCAGCTCCCAAGCTGTTAAAAAGATAAGCTTGGTTCTTTTTGCCATAAGTTCGTACTCGATTTTATCTGGAGTATCTGTTATCTGGTGATAGTCGTCGTGGGTTCCGTTAAAGTAAAAGATAACAGGGATGTTATTTTTAGCAAAGTTATAGTGGTCACTACGGTAGTAAAAACGGTTAGGATCGTCGTCGTCGTTATATTTATAATCTAACTCTAGGTTCACATACTTTTCGTTCACCATTTCTGAAACATCGTGCAACTCTTGGCTAAGCTTGTCTGCGCCAATCAAGTAAATATAATTTGGACTGTCTGCTTTATCTGGATCGATACGACCAATCATATCTGTATTTAAATTACATACAGTGTTTGCCAATGGGAATAATGGGTTGTCTGTATAGTAACGAGAACCATAAAGGCCAATCTCTTCGCCTGTAACATGCAAGAATAAAATTGAACGTTTTGGACCTTTACCATCTTTAACAGCCATTTGGAAAGCTTCTGCCATTTCGAGCATACTTACAGTCCCCGAACCATCGTCGTCTGCCCCGTTATAGATATTACCGTCTTTATCTTTCCCGACGTGATCGTAATGGGCAGAGAGAACGATAATTTCGTCTGGCTTTTCTGAGCCTTTAATAAACGCTACAATATTCTCTGAATCTTTCGGGTCGCGTGCTCTACTAAAATATTCTTTCGGAACTGCCTGATAGTAATTGTCTTTGTCAATTGGTCCAACCATGCCTAACGATTTATAGTGATTAACCATATACTCTCCAGCCATTTTTTGACCTACAGAACCGGTCATTCTACCTTCCATTTTATCGTCTGCAATAATGTATAGATGCTTGCTTAGGTCTTCTGCCGTAATACTGTTTGCATAATCGACATTTGTTTTTGCAGAAGAAGACGTTTTAGTGCCGTTTTGAGCAGGGCCACAAGCCACTGCAAATACAGAGAACAACGCTACTAAGGATAGTTTCATAGGATTTGATTTATTTGAAGCTGTAAATATAACTTAAAGTGCACCAATGAATTGTGAAAGTTTTGTGAAAACCTTACTTGATTTAGATAGGGGTTTTCACCTGTTTTTTAAAAATACCCTTTATCGGGTAGAGAATTTTTGTATAGGAAATGTACCTTTAAGTATTAAAACTAACTCAAAATGGCACTCGAAAATACAACAACAATAAATTTAATAGACCCAATTAAGGCTTTAGCCCAATACAAGGATCTCCTAATCACAAATACTGATAAAATAGTAATGGTAATTCTTGGGGATTCTCCGGGAGTGCCTGCTGGAGTCATCTTGGCAGATAAACTTGCTCGGCAAATTACCACCAATGAGAATCTTTGGGTTATGGAAGTTGGCAACCACACCATGCTTAAAACAGAACTTGAACAAATTTTGAACACAGCCGGAATTATTCAAGACGAGACTCCTTACGACGAAATAAAAGCTTTTTGTTTAACTAAGGGGGCTAGACTAGCCAATTCTAGAATTCATTTACAAGGATCTCTTAGTCCTGCAAGGCTTACCCACCTATTTAGAGAAGCAATTTCCAATTCTTAACTTCTAAAAAAGTAAATATGAAACCATTAATATATGTACTTGTTGCTTTAAGCTTTATGCTTATTGGAACAGCCCAAGCCCAAGACCGAGCCTTACTTTCTATAGAAGAAAATAATAATGGTAAAATGATTCCGGTCTCTATTGATGGCCCACAAATTGTAGAAATCAATGGAAAACTTGAAATCACTTTAAATAAAGATAAAATACTACAACGAATAAAGGATTCTTATCCGCAATTGAGTTCCCAATTGGTAATTCAGAATAAGATAGATAAGCTTGAAACCGCGCTGGCAGATAAACAAAAATTGCTAAACTTGTTGGATAAAAATATAAGAAACGCCGCAGATGACAGGGCATTGAATGACGCTATGCTAACTTTTTTGAACTTGGCATTCGAACCAGGTTACGAATTTTTGGAAACTCAATACGATGCACTTTATTATGAATGGGACAGTAAATATGGTAGTAATGTGAACACTCCTGTTAAAATGGAAGCTTATATATTGAGTAAACTAAATACCGATTTAATACAAGAAAGACTGGCCTTAAAATCTATTGATAATACCAAATACAGCTTGAGTATGGTCGCTTTTTTAAAGGATAAGAAAGGTAAGAATAAAGACAACGATAAAGACAGAGTACATATCGAAAACTTTGATAATTATGCCGAGCAGGGTTTTTACGAGGTGGAACGATGGGTAACTGCTTTATCTAGTGAGCAGCAAACTCAATTGGCGAGTATGCAAGAGACTACAGCACAAATGAATGTAACTTCTTTTAATATTTTTAACGACATAAAAGCAAAGTTGAGCGTTTATTTAGAAGATCTTAAATGTATTACGACTTTAAAAAAAGAGGTAGAGACTTTTTTAAAGAAAGAGCAAGTTGTTTCTAGTATCACCGCGGCGCTACAAACTGATGCCAATAATCTTTTAGCAGAGTTCGATTCGTATACTGCAATTCTAAGCACCCTAAAAGGCGATGTTTCCAGTTGGACCATAGACACCGTATTCCAAGTTTTAACCCAGTTGCAACAGGTAGAAACACTAATAAATGACCTTCCGGCACTAATAGCCAAGTTTAAAGAAACGGCCGCTGCCATTACGGTAATTGCTGCAGATGTAAGTGCATTGGTTACTAAAATTGACGCCTGCTATACAATTGTAAAGGCAAAAGTTATATTAGTGGCAAATAGTATTGGGTTGTTAAAGAATCAGCAAAGCAACTATTTGTCAAGCGATCTAATAGGGAAAGAGGTGCTTGCTTTTGGAATTGATAACTTGCCAGCAAAGGGGTATATTAACCTTGTTGGAGCTGGTCTGCGGGCTAGTGGTGACCAATTAGAAATTGATTTTTTACTGAGACTGCCTAAATCAAGTGTTTCGGATGCTGACAATGGAACACCTTTAGATTCCACGGTAGTAAATCACGTTTTAGAAAGGCGCATGCTAACCATGCGGCTAATTGGATTTCGATCGGAAACTGCTGTAGGGATTATAATGGCAAATCCGTTTAATTATACAAACCCAGAAGAAGCCGACCAAGTACGAGAGTTTTTCTATGCTCCATCTGCATCTTTACTAGTAAAATTTGGATCGCGTACGTCTAAGTTTTATAACGATTTTATAGACATGGGGTTTGGATTAAATATTGCCACACCCGACTTTAACACCGACGGCACACCCGAATTTGGCTTTGGCGCTATTCTTACGGCCTTTAAAAATATTTTGAGTGTTGGTATAAATTACAATGTTACTTTGGATGAGCCGTATTGGTCTATTGGTATTAACCTGCCATTCAACCTTCCGGGCATTCCAATTAATGGCCCTAGATAAGGCTACACATTTACATATAAAAAAATCCCTTTTTCTTTTCATAATGCAAAAAGGGTTTTATATTTGCAACCGCTAAAGGAGAAATGGCAGAGTGGTCGAATGCGGCAGTCTTGAAAACTGTTGAGGGTCACACCTCCGGGGGTTCGAATCCCTCTTTCTCCGCTGATCAAGCGCAACTTTTACACAGCTTGAAGATAAAATCCCACCAAGTTTACTTGAGTGGGATTTTTGATTTTAAGCTGACAATCCTGTAAGGATTGAAAGTTGCATTTGCAGTACAGGGTATGAGGGAAATGCAATCCCTCTTTCTCCGCAAAAGAAAACCCACAACGAAAGTTGTGGGTTTTTTGTTTGACAAAAGCCGGAAAGCTTGCTTTCGAGGCTTGAGGAAAACAAAAAACTGGAACAAACGAAGTTTGTTGTGGCTTTAGCATTGTAGGAACCCCCGTTTGGGATCAAATGCGTAGCATTTGAATCCTATAACTTTGGTCAAAAGCTTGCGAGTAATCCTAACAAGGCTTTCCGCTAACGCGGCTACCTCACTCAAATGTCTCTCAGACATTTGGTTTTTTTCAAAACATCGCGAGCTAATGGGATCAATTACGAAGTAATTGAATCCTATAAAACCAAGGTCAAAAGCTTGCTTTCGAGGCTTGAGGAAAACAAAAAACTGGAACAAACGAAGTTTGTTGTGGCTTTAGCATTGTAGGGCTGCAATCTACACAGTCATTTTACAATAATCTGTTCCATTTATGGGATTGTGTTGATAGTAAGGTAGTTGTGAAATGATCTTTGGAAGTTCAATTTTAGATTAAAAAGTGAAATGGTTTTGTTTAACCTGTAAATTGCCCAAGCTTTAGATAGACATGCGGCAAATGCTTTGCTTGTGTTTTTCATTATCTCGTAAGCTCTTTTAAATACTTTAGTTCTAAATGTGATTTTCATAATAATTACACTTAAAGGTTTAATATGTTACTGTAAATATAACGTATAAATATAATATAAAACAAACATTATTAA